>JAADHD010000431.1 GCA_013152075.1 Verrucomicrobiota bacterium
ACTCCTTCGTCATCCGGTTCGGTGGTGAGGATGGCGAGTTCCAGTGCGGTGAGAAGTTTTCTTGCGTCACCGTCGCACATGATCGTCAGATGCGTGGCGGCGTCCGGATGTAGATTGACGCTGAGTCTGCCTAGTCCTCGCTCCCGGTCATTGAGCGTCGCGGTTAAAATGGATTTCAAGTCATCTTCGTCAAGAGGTTCCAGTTGGAAAACTTGTGAGCGTGAGACAAGTGGACTGTTGACGTAAAAATAGGGGTTGTGAGTGGTGGCGCCGATGAAGCGCATGGTGCCTCTTTCGATATGAGGGAGCAGCACATCCTGTTGGGCTTTGTTGAAGCGATGAATCTCGTCGACAAAGAGAGTTGTCATTTGTTTGCGTGTGCGCAGGAATTGCAGGGCGGTTTCTGCGGCCCGACGGATTTCTGCGACGTTACTTTCGACTCCGCTCAGGTTTATGAAACGAGAATCGGTTCGTTGGCAGATGAGTTCAGCAAGGCTGGTTTTCCCGACTCCTGGTGGACCGTAAAAAATCAGAGAAGTGAATCGATCGGCTTCGACAGCACGACGCAGAAGTTTTCCTTGGCCGAGAATGTGTTGCTGACCAAAATACTCGTCAAGAACACGCGGCCGCATTCGTGCCGCCAGTGGCATTTGAGGCGGCGGCGGCGAGTTGTTATCGCCGTCGATATTTTCTTTATCTAGAGATGGTTCGAACAGTTCGTCCACGGCACAAATGAGGATTAAATTTCAAAAGCCAGAATGTCTTTGGGGCGATCCATGGATAGCACTTCTTCAATGGTTCGTTCTTGAAGTGCTTCATTGACCTGTTCGTCGATCTCCCGGAAGCAGGTTTGCAATCCGGCTGAACCGGGATATTCGGGAGTGCCTGGCGCATCGGTGGCGTTGCTGAGGTTACACAGGTCTCCGTCCAGGAGCTTGATGATTCCTCCGAGGGTGATGGAGCGAGCGGGACGATCGAGCTGATATCCACCGCCGACGCCACGTTTGCTACGTAAAATGCCGCCTTTTTTCAGAGCTAGCAGGATTTGTTCGAGAAATTTGACCGATACGCCGCTGATCTCAGACAGCTCCTGAATTTGCAACGTTTTGTTGGGAGGGCTGTTGGCAAGAATCAGCACAGCCCGCAATGCGTATTCGGATTTTTTGGAGAATTTCATTCCCGACTAGGTTGATAGGGAATGTGTAAGCGCACAAGGGGAAATTGGAGGGTCAGGAAAAGATACTACGAAGATCAGGAAACATGGGCAGCATACTATTATCAATAGCCTTGAACTTAAAGGCTGCGTGATTGTGGTAGGGTAGAGTAGAGTAGAGCGAGAGCTATTCCTCAAAGGGAAACATTGGTCGGCGGCGGTTTTTAAAATCGAGTTGTTTCATGTCAGCACATGTAGCTCCGGGGGTGTTGACCTGGATGAAGTGATCGCAAACTTCCTGATAGGCGGCCTGCGGGGCAATGACACCTTTGGCGACAAAGATGCGGAAATCACCGGGATCGAGTTCGCAGGAGGTGAGTTGGGCAAGGCTGAAAGGGGGAATTCGTTTTGAGGTGAGCATTATGGTGATTCCGGACGAGCATTTCACAATGGCAGTGGGGCCTTGATCAAAGTCGGTGAAACCGCCGTGACGGGCCTGGCTCTCACTGAACTTTCCTTCGTGCAGAGACAGGACTTCGGCCGTGCAGTTGAGTGGGGTTCCATGCTGCTCGTCGGTATGGGCTCCTATTGATAAATCCACTGAGTCACCGATCGTTACTGAGGAAGCGGTTTTGACAGCCTGCGGATCGAATATACAGATGAAGGAATCGGCTATGTTGTTTTCATTCAAAGCGTGAAGCAGGAAGGTGCTGTCGGCGGGGGATCCGCCCCCCACATTGTCGCCCATGTCGAGCAAAGTGAAGCGGGTTTCAGTTTTGGATGTGATTTTAGCAATCGCCATTTCGACAGAAATGAATGGCGGTTCAAATTCATCTTTTTCCGCGAGGAATTTCCGTTCGATGGCCCAAGCCATTTCCTGAGCCTGCTCAGGTTGATCATCAGTGACAATGACTGCGGATGATCCCATCTCGGCTACGTCAGCGTAAGGGAATCCCAATAGGATACTGTGACTGATCACATCTGGCCCATTGCTGGCGGCACTGATTTGATCGTAAAAGGATGACATCGGGTATTGGGAAGTATTTTGGTTTTGGATGTTGATGGCAAGAGAGGGAAAAGCTGCGGCTTGGGTAGGGTAGGTGGATCCGCTCAGGGTGCGGGCCATCAGGTCAGCCGCCCGTAATCCGGTTTCGAGTTGATCGAGGTGTGGGTTGCTGCGGTAGGCGAGCAATGCATCGGTGGCTTCTACCATTGCAGGGGATAGATTTGCATGGAGATCGAGAGTGGCGATGAAGGGTTTGTCAGGGCCGATGAATTCACGAACTTTGCCGAGCCAATAGCCGTCGGCATCCGGATGGTTTTCGGCTACGGTGGCACCGTGGGGAGCTGCGAGGATTCCGTCGAGGGTGCCTGCTTGTTTCAGCTCTTGCATCATCTGTTCGAGCAGTTGGTCAAAGGTGTCAGCCTCAATCACGCCGTTAGGGTAGGCGCGAGCGGCAAAAAGGGGGACGGCCTCGATGCCGGCCTTTTTTAATCCCTGGAAAAAACCACTAATCTCATGGGGGGAATCAGCAAAATACTTACGAATTTCTTCGCCAGTTAGGAGCACATCCTGTTGGAAATGTTCGAGGGTGGTTTTACCTGAAATGAAAGTATTGGATTCCTGGAGGAGAGCTAATATACCGACGCGCATGATGAAGGGGGATTAGGAATTTAGAATTAGAAATTAGGAATTAATAATTTGAAGGCGTTCAGGGAATCGACGGTGGGGCAATCGAGGTCGGCGGTCATGCCTTGCAGGGCGACTTTGTCTTTGAATCCTGAACCGGTGACGAGGCAGACGATGTTTTCTTTTTTTGAAAGAGTGCCGTTTTTGATAGCCTGCACGGCGCCGGTCAAGGCGACAGCGCCAGCGGGTTCGGTGAAGATGGCTTCTTCACGAGCGAGGCGTTTTTGAAACGAAAAAACTTCGGCATCATCTACGAGGTGGCCAGTGCCGCCGGACCGGCGACAAGCTGTCAGAGTATTGTGGCCATCGATCACGCCTGCGACTTGCAGTCCGCTGATTTTGGAAGTGCATGTACCGCAACTGCGGGCGTGATCACGCCCATCTTTGAGTGGGCCTGCGATGGTGTTGTTGCCTGTGGGTTGAACACAATGGACTGCGGGAGAATGAGAATCTATTGATTCGAAACCCTGGGCGATGGCTAGAGTGAGGCCGCCTCCGCCTGAAGGAGAAAAAACGTGATCTATGCTTTGCGTAATTTGTTCAGCCAGTTCCCAACTGATACTTTGCACTCCGGCCATTCCGTTTGCAGAGTATTTGAACGCACTGATTTGAACTTCTGTGTTGAGTTGCCGGGCAAGTTTTAGGAGGCCTTGGGAAATCTCTTTGGTGATATGGGCATCCGTTCCGAAGCCACGTATTTTGACCAGTTGGGCGCCGTAGGCGAGCATTTGTTGCAGTTTATCTTCAGGGGCGGTGTCTACGATGGCGAGAACACATGGTAGTTTGGCGACAGCTGAATAAGCGGCCAGAGCAGCGCCTGTATTTCCGCTGGAAGTGCCGAGGCAGAGAGATGCCTTGTTTTTCAGGAGATGCGAAACAGCACAAGCGGCAAAGCGGTCTTTGTAGGAACCGGTGGGGTTGGCGCTTTCAATTTTAAAAAAGAGATTTTCCAGGCCTAGAGATGGCCCGATGCTGACTGATCGGAGCAAGGGGGTGTTGCCTTCACCGAGAGAGACTCGAAAGGTTTGGGGAATCGCGGGCAGACGATCAGCAAATCGCCAGATGCTCATCTGAACTCGTCCGGATACATCCTCTTTTTCAAGGTATTGGAAAGATTGTTATGTGAGATGCCTCCATCAACCTCAATTTCGGTGCCATTGATGTAACTGGCGTCCGAGCTGGCCAGCCAACATACTACTTTCGCCACTTCATCAGGACTGGCCCATCTCCCCAAGGGGATGTAATCCTCACTCGCAGCACGAAAATCATTGGTCAGGTCTGAGCCTTTTTCGCTGGTTAAGTTGGAGCGTAAGGCGCTGTCGACGGCACCAGGGCTAACGGCGACTGCGCGTATGCCAGCTCCGGAAAGAGAGGCTGCCATGTCAAAAGTCAAACTGATCAAGCCGCCTTTTGAAGCGACATAGGCTGGAGCGACGCCTTTACAGAAATGAGCATCGATGCTGGCGATGTTGATAATCACGCCCGCTTTGCTGGCTTCGAGTAAGGGGGTGGCGTACTGCGCTAAAAAAGCAGGGATTTTCAAATTGAGATGCATGATGCGATCCCAGGACTCAGAGGTCATTTTTCGAATTGTGCGAAAATCGTGAATTGCGGCATTGTTGACTAGAGCATCAATTCGACCCCATTTTTTGCCGACTTTTTCCACGGCTGCTTTGGCGGATCCAAGATCGGAAAGATCTGCGGCGATGGGATAGACTGATGGGTTTTTTTCGGATACCGCTTGGGCGGTTTTTTGCAGGTTTTCAGCCATTTTGTCGATCATTGCAACGGCATAGCCGGCGGCGGCAAATTGATGGGAAATGGAGGCTCCGATTCCGCGGGCGGCTCCTGTGACGAATGCAACTTTTTGTTCTAGCATGATGGCAATTGGTAGGGCGAGGATGGATCCGCGCAATTTTCCAGAATGACGGCTAATGCATCGCCTTCGTCAACCTGTGGATAAGAACGAATGACAATTATTACGCCTGTCTGATTGCAGGTGATTTTGTGTTCTTTGCCTGTCAGGGGATCGATGACGGTGCCTAGTAGATCCCCAGGCTTAACGTTTTGCCCTAATTGGGCGGAGATTTCAAAAATTCCCTTGATGGGAGAGGGGTTGCAAACCTGTAGGTGACCGGATCCGGGTCTTGGGTCTTCGACGATGATTGGTGGTTGGGAGGGCTGAAGCGGTCTTGTGTTGTCCAGCATGTCAAAGGCAGACATGACGGCTAGGCAGCCATTGGTGTAGGCTTCTATCCCTAGAGGATCACAGGGGCATGGGCCTCGGTATTCGGCATAAATTGCCGGAACGCCAGCATCGCGGGCGGCGGACATGGTGCGACCGTTGAGCTCGGGTGAGGTTCCCCAGATGAGCGGGAGCCCCATGGCTCTGGCCATACGTCGTTGGGTTTCCAGATTTGTGGCGTTTTTGACCAGTCCATATCCGCTGAGGGGATAGACATCCATGGTTCTGCCGCCCGTGTGCAGATCAATGTAGAGGTCGGCCTTGGAAATAATTTCGGTCAAATGAGCGGCAAGCTGTTCGGTGAGGCTACCGTTCGCATCACCGGGAAACGTACGTGCCAAATCTTTGTTGTCTTCTCCGCAGCGGCTGTGCAGGTCGACGGCCGACTGGTTGGCGACGGGGATCAGGGTTAGTTTACCGTGTAGTTTGGCGGCATCGATTTGACGGATGAGATTGTAGATCGCAAATATGCCTTCGAATTCATCTCCGTGGATGCCGGCGGTGATCAGTAGGTGAGGGCCGTTGGATGAACCCTGGATGGTGGTGGTGTGAGGGAGTTGCATTAATAAAAGCAATTTGATCCGCGAAGGATACGAAGCAACACTGAGGGAAAAGAGGTTTAGGGATGGGGTTTTAGAGATCGAGAGGGAAGTTAGACAGCCGCTCGACTCCTGAATCGGTTACGAGATAATTCTGTTCCAGTCGTATGCCAGCGTTCAAGTCGTCGCCGTAAATGCCGGGTTCAACGGCAATCACATCGCCTACTTGGAAATGGTCGTTATAACAGGGATTGATGCGGGGAACTTCGTGAGGATCCAGGCCGATTCCATGCCCCAGGTGGTGCTTGAACTGGTCGCCGTTCCAGCCGTCCAGTTGTGATTCGATGGCTTCAAACAGGGCGCGGCAGCTTTCTCCGGGTCGAATAGTGGTTTCTATTTGCTCAAGCATATTTACCACGCGGGCATGAGCTTTCAGTTGCAGGTCGCTGACTTGGTCAGCTACGCTGAAGGTTCGGCACAGATCGCTGCGGTAGCCACGAACTCCGACACCGATATCGAAGGGGACAAGCTCTCCGGCTTGTGCATTTCGCTGACGAGCCAGGCCGCCGGGGGTTCCGCTTTGGAAATCATTTCCCCAACCGGACAAGAGTTCGCCGCAAGCTTCGATCGCTGTGGCTTGTAGTTGTGCGTAAAGCTCGATTTCAGAAATGCCGGGACGCAGGATTTCCCTGGCTTTATTGTATACCGCATCAGCTCCTTGAATTGTAAAACGAATGGCATTCACTTCGTCTTCATCTTTGCTGCGGCGCAGATACTGGAAATCAGTGCTGATATCCACCCACTCAACATTGTGGGTAATCCACGGGCGCGCAGTGCCATCCGTTCCCAGTCGTTTCAAACCTTTAAGTCGAGGAGTGAGGGGCTTGCACAGGGCTTCGTCGAGGTTTTCTACTAATGTACAGAGTTTTTGCGGTTCGAAGGATAAAATTTCATCGACGGCTGGCGCATCAGGCTCTGGATAATGGGTGACCAGAAGAGTGGTCCCATCTGCCGAAAACAGTGCGGCTGTTGGGGTGAGGATCTGCTCATGCCAGTAACCCGTCAGCCAGTAAACGTAGTGGCGATTAGTGAACAAAACGGCATCCAGGTTTTGCTCGTGCAGGTAGGTTTGCAGGCGTGCCTGTCTCTGGCGGCAACCTTGCTGACTTAATTTTGGGGTGGAGGCCTCTTTCATGTCATCTCGTAAGAGCGGGTTTACAGAACTCCGTATTTTTCGAATGCCGCGCTTGCTGACATTCCCTCGCGAATCGAATCCCTGACTTCGTTTTCCGCATGAACTTTTTCCCAAGCGGCTCGAACTACTTTTGATTCCACTTTCTGGGGAACGACGACGATGCCGTCATCATCGGCGATCACGAGGTCGCCGGGATTAAATGTCACTCCGCCAATTACAATAGGAACATCGACGGCGGTTACGCGTTGTCGATGCAGGCTGTCGTAAGGGCAGGCCCCGGCAGCGAAAACGCCGAAGCCCATTTCTCTCATGGGGGCAATGTCTCTGACAGCTCCATCAATGATAGCGCCTACGCAGCCTGCGTTGCGTGAAGCGGTAGAAAGCAGTTCACCCCAAATGCCGGACTTCATAGAGCCGTTGGCGGCGGCAATAAAAATATCATCAGCTCTGCATTCGTCGATGGCTTTGAGTTCCAGTTCGTAAGGCCTGGAGTCTTCGCTGTCGACCTCTTCCCATTGAGTGGTTTTGCATCGGCCGACCAGCTTTAGGACTCCGGTCATCGGGGGCAAGGATGTAGCGATGCACTGATTGCGGAATCCTGCCGAATCGAGCACATCGCTGACTACAGCTGAATAAAAAGACTCACGCATCATGGTGAGTGTGATGATTTCAGGGGTTTCAGACATAACTAAAGGCATACGCCGAAATCCCGAATTCGCAAGCAGGGGATTGGGAAGGAGTTGAAATTGAAATCGATTCAGGGAAGGTGCAGACGTTTGGGGTGCTCGAATTTATAGTCTTGGTTGCGAATCATATTGAGCGTTTGTTGAACACTGGGCCGATCTCCCCAAAAAGTTCCGTAGTAGGCAAAGCGGACGATGCCTTCTTTATCAATGATGACGGTGGAGGGGCGATTGATGTATTCAGAGTGGACTGCAAAACAGAGCGGATCCACTCCGTATTGAGCGGCCACCGCACCGGCTTTGTCTGAAAGGTGCGGCCACCAGATGTTTTTTGTGTAGCTGTCTTTGAATGATTTTTTGGAAAACCAGTATTTCGGATCGACTTCTTTTCCCACCATTACGCGGCAACGGTAGCGATCGTGAATTTCGATAGTAACCACTTCGATGTCATTTTTCTGAAAATCTTCGCGTAAGTGCATCAGCTCTCGGAATTCGCCGTGGCAGACGGGGCACCAGTCGGCAAAAACCCAGATCAGGAGTACTGTTTTTTTTCCTTGGTAATCGCTGAGTTTCCAGCTTTTGTTTTCGGTATCGGATAGGGTGAAATCTGGCGCGGCTTTACCAACCTGGACGATTTCAAATTTGGATTCATCGAGTGATGCATATGCGCTAGCTAATTCGGGGGTGGCTTTCTGCCCGCTTTTTATCTGGTGGATCGACAGTTCGCACTGATGGATCACATCACGGGATTTGTCGGCGGTGAGTGCTTTTTCCAAGGCGGGCAGTGCTTTTGCAGAGCCGATTAATCCAAGAGAAATGGCGGCTTGAGAGCGAACGGTAATTTTCGGATCCGCAGTGAGAAGTTTTTGAAGTCCGGGGATGGCACTTTCGGAGGCTTGAACACCAAGGGCGGCGGCAGCCAGATAACGGACATGCGGGCTTTTATGAGAGAGGGCATTGATGAGTTGATCGATGCCCGCCTCTCCGGAGCGGACAAAATCTCTCATAGCGAGAGTTCGTATTTTCCAGTCGGGATCATTCAGGTTTGCGATGCCACTCTTTTTTAGAATCCGATCCTGTGTCATGGATCCTGAGTCATGAAACTCGTGATTGGCCACGTCATCAATCACACTGTCGATGGAGCGATCCGGGGCTGCCGAGACGGCTGATAGAAACAGACAGGCGGAAAGGGCGAAGGTGATGGAGGTAAATGGAAGAATGCTAGGGTTTTGCATGGTTTCAAATGTTGCTGTATTTTGCGACGAAACGCAGAGTGATGCCTTACAGGTGATCTTATTGATAAATTATACCAAATTGCCAGCTTGTTATAATATCACAAGCTTGATGGATCAGGCAGAAAGAAGAAGGGGAGGTGGTTTGCCCCAGCAAAGACGGGCTCAATTCTCAGGCGAATTTTTCGAAGGCCGGTTGGGAGTGAGGACGACTTTGGTTTTAACTGTTTCAGAAGGAGCGGTTGAGGCTCTTCTGATTTTTGAAGAAGCTACTGAGATTGGCCAGCTACCCTTCAAATTGAGATGTTCCGGAGGATTTACCGCCAATACCTGATCTCCGGCGATTTGGTATTTACGGCTTACGAGGGGAGTGATGGTGAAGCAGGCTTCGTCTTCAGGTAGCTTTTCGATGTGAAGCAAAACTGCGCAGGTGTCTGATCGGTTGATAGTCAGCGGGTCGCCAATTTTAAAAGGGGATTTTTTGAGATCGGGTATTGGCAGAATGTAATCGATGAGGGCTGTGGGGTAGTCATCAGCTCTGGCTCGAATGGCCAGGCCGGAAGGAAAGACATCATCAGGGCCTAACACTTTGATGCTCTCAATTTTAAAATCACCTCCGATATATGTGATGGTAGCCGTTTTTTTGTAGTTGGCGATGTAGTTGCGCTTCATTACGGCATTGATACCTTTTAACTTTTCCGAACTGTAATCATACTGCTCAGCATAGAGTTGTTTAGCCGTAGTAAATTTACCTCTAGGGGCAGTGACCGGGGTGAATTTTTCGATAGGGGCAATTTTATTCAGCCTGGTGAGCAGTCCGTAATTAAACGGAGTTTCGGGGTGACCAAAGACATACATGCAGAATACCCAAGCTATGGCGTTCAGGCCAACGAGCATCGCTATGGCGATACCCCAAAGGGAAAAGGTCTCTCCTACGGAAGAATTTGCAAACTTTCCAGATTTGGATTGAAACGATGAATGTTCCCCAAGAAACTGCATTTAGAGTCTACCTGTTTTTATGACGCCCCTTTTAAGAGGGACTCGAATTTACCGAAGCTAATCAATTGTGCATTTCGAGGAAACCTTCCAACTGGCGGATACGGGTAGGGTGCCTCATTTTGCGCAGAGCCTTGGCTTCGATCTGCCGAATTCTCTCACGGGTGACCTTGAACTGGGAACCGACTTCTTCAAGGGTGCGACTATAGCCGTCCACTAGGCCGAATCTTTGTTCGAGCACAGCGCGTTCGCGTTCGTTCAAGCTGTCGAGAACTGCACGGATTTTGTCTTTCAGCATGGAAAAACCCGTCATGTCGCTGGGGTTTTCGGCTCCTTTGTCTTCGATAAAGTCTCCAAAAATAGTGTCTTCGCTGTCACCGACAGGAGCTTGCAGGGAAATGGGCTGTTGGGCCATTTTCAGTACGGCTTTGACCCGTTCGACCGGCAAGTGGATTTCTTCGGCGATTTCGTCTGCGTTAGGTTCCCTGCCATATTCCTGAACCAGTTGTTTTTGAACCCGCATCAGTTTATTGATCGTTTCGATCATGTGAACTGGAATGCGAATCGTTCTTGCCTGATCTGCTATCGAGCGAGTGATAGCCTGGCGAATCCACCAAGTCGCATAGGTGGAAAATTTATAACCGCGTCGGTATTCAAACTTTTCGACGGCTTTCATCAATCCCATGTTGCCTTCCTGGATGAGGTCGAGGAAAGAGAGTCCGCGATTGGTGTATTTTTTCGCAATAGAAATCACCAACCGTAAATTGGCTTCGACCATTTCATCTTTGGCTTTGCGGGCTTTACGCAACCATTCCTTGAGATCGTCGTAAGTCCGGATAAACTCATCATGACTGAGCCAAACGGATTGTTCGAAATCGTTTTGCTGTTTGGTGGCGGCCGTTTTTTCCTCCTGGTTAGTAGCTTCTGAAAACAGGGTTGCGATTTCTTCACTTTCATCAGCATAGCGTTCCGCCGCGGCAACAAATTCCTCTGTCACCGATTGCTTGAAATAGAAGCGTGAAAATACGCGGCCAAGAGCGGTGTGAGCTTTTTTCCACTCTTCAGACAGTTTCTTTTTGGTGGCAGGAGTGCCGCCTTGTATCTGAAGGTAGAGGTCAAGCATCTGCTGTCTGGCTTCGCCTAATTGCTGACAAAGTTTTTCCAGTTTCCGCATGTAACGTTCACGGCTATG
>JAADHD010000349.1 GCA_013152075.1 Verrucomicrobiota bacterium
TAGCGCAGGGTATGGGAATCAGAGCAGAGGTGGTGGGGAATCAAAAAGGGGTTGCTGATCGGCCTTTTAAGGAATAGGATGCGCGCGTTCCAAATAGCAACAGCCTGTTCTTAGTCTAAATTTTATGAACGGGGGATTTTGCGGCAATTGCGGGGCATTAGCTCAGTTGGTAGAGCGCCTCAATGGCATTGAGGAGGTCATCGGTTCGATTCCGGTATGCTCCACCAGATTGCCCTTATTCATGCCGACACGGTGGTTTTGGCTACCGGTTTAGGATTGACAAAGTGGGGGCTTTTCTGCTTAAATCGCCGATTTGAGAGATTTGGGAGTGTATTTTGGGACTGGTAAATAGGCTTTACCGCTAATTTTGTAACATTGTGAAAAACGAGATCGCTAAAAAATTTATCTACCTTGTAATTACGGGCATGATATCGCTTGGTGTCAGTAGCTGTCATGTGAACAAGCAGGGAAACCTTTCGATGGGGCGAAAACCGCAACCATCTCCTGTTGCAGTAGCAAAAATCAGGCCTAAGCACTATTTGTATAAAAACGATAAGGTGTTGGAATCGATGAATCCGTCCAGTTCGAAACTGGAGATTAACCTCACGAATCAGCGAGTGAAACTGTATAGTGGTAATGAGCTGGCCTTGGAATCGCAGATATCCACAGGAACCGAGGGGCACCGGACGCCAACTGGCAAGTTTTCGATTTTGGAGAAAAAAGTGGATAAAAAGTCTAATCGCTACGGCAAATGGGTAAATAGAGGAACGGGTGAAACTCTGGTAAGTGACGGAGATTCCTACAAAAAACCATCAGGAAACGCGGTGTTTCGTGGGACAGCGATGCCTTACTGGATGCGGGTGACCTGGCGGGGGATCGGCATGCATATTGGCTATGTGCCATTGTATGCGGCCAGTCACGGATGCATTCGTGTGCCACGCGAGGTGCAACCTTTGATTTTCGCGAAGACCCAGGTCGGGACTCCGGTCGAGATCATCTATTGATGGGGCTTGGGATCGGGCAAGCGTGAAAGGAGCAATCGCTGACGTGCGGGGCCGCACGTCACTACCATTTCCAGCCAGTCAGCTGACTCCAGGCTATCAAATCAGGTCAGCGAGTTTTTTATAAGGTCCTCTAGGGCGATCATATCAACGGCAAATTTGCGGATGCCCTCGGCGGTCTTTTCTGTAGCCATGGCGTCATCGTTGAACTGGTAGCGAAAGGCTTTTTCATCGAGTTCGATGCGTTCTGCGTCACTGTTACTGGCATTTTCATCTGTGAGGACGGCCGGAACAGGATCGGCGCTATTTTGCAGCTCTTCCAGCAGTCCGGGGCTGATGGTCAACAAATCGCAGCCTGCGAGAGCGATGATTTGTCCTTTGTTGCGGAAACTCGCGCCCATCACTTCGGTCGGGTGATCGAATTTTTTGTAGTAGTTGTAGATGCTGACGACGGATTGTACCCCGGGATCTCATCGGCTCCGACATATTCCTCACCAGTTTTGGCTTTGAACCAATCGTAAATCCGGCCGACAAAGGGGGAGATCAGTTGAACCTTTGCGTCGGCACAGGCAACGGCCTGGGTCAGAGAAAATAGCAGGGTGAGATTGCAGTGGATGCCCTCTTTCTGTAAAACCTCGGCTGCTCGGATGCCCTCCCAGGTCGAGGCAATCTTGATCAGGATGCGATCACGGCTGATGCCGTCCTTTTCATAGAGACCGATCAGGGTGCGGGCTTTTTCCACCGTGCCTTCGGTGTCGAAGGACAAGCGGGCGTCGGTTTCGGTGGAGACTCGACCGGGCACGATGTTGAGGATTTCCTTGCCGAAGAGGATGAGGATTCGATCAATGATTCCGTCCACCAAGGCATCACCGGAAAGCGGGCCGCTTTTGAGTTCGGTGATCGCCTGATCGACCAGATGCCGGTATTCCGCCTGCTGGGAAGCTTTGAGGATCAGGGAAGGGTTGGTCGTAGCGTCCTGCGGGCTGTATTGCCGCATCGTTTCGAAATCGCCGGTATCTGCTACGATAGTGGTGAGGGATTTTAGTTGCTCGAGTTGAGATGTTGATTGGGTCATAGGGAATGGAAGGCTGTAGGGGTTTAGGCTGTAGGCGAGAGAGGGGAAGGTAAAGGGATATTTTGGCGTTTTTTCCGGCTTTTGAAAGTTTTTGAAAGTTTGTGAAATTTTTCACAAAGCGCTTGCGAGGAGGGGGGCGAGTCGTATGATCTGTTGTAGTGATGGGATGGGATACGAATTTCCTGACGATCCGGATTTCGAAGCGATTTTTTCTTTTTGCCATGTCTGATACCAATAACCAGCAGGCCGTTGCCTATGACTCGAAAATCGAGGGCAATGTGATTTTCACCCGACTCGACGCAACCATCAACTGGATGCGTAAAAATTCACTGTGGCCGATGCCGATGGGATTGGCCTGTTGCGCGATCGAGCTGATGGCGACCGGGGCTTCACGATTTGATATTTCGCGATTTGGTGCCGAGGTCATGCGCTTTTCTCCTCGTCAGGCTGATGTGATGATCGTGGCTGGCACGGTGACATATAAAATGGCTCTAGCAGTTAAGCGGGTGTGGGATCAGATGCCCGAACCAAAGTGGTGCATCGCAATGGGCGCATGTGCTTCGAGTGGCGGCATGTATCGCTCTTACGCCGTTCTGCAAGGAATCGATACTCTGATTCCGGTTGATGTTTATGTTTCGGGTTGTCCGCCACGTCCGGAGGCTTTGCTGGAAGGATTGATGAGACTTCAGGATAAAATCGATGCGGAAGAGTCGGCTGTGAATTTGTTGAAGAACCCGGAAAAAATTGAAGCGGTCGAAACAAGCGGAACGATCGTAGTGTGAACAATTTCCCGATACTGCGATGAAAAAGGTTATTTCAAGTCTGAAGAAGAAGTTTGGCAAAGCGATTGTCGAGACGATTGAATTTCGTGGTGAGCACACCTTGGTGGTTAAAAAGGATAAGACCAGGGAGATGCTGAAACATTGCCGCGATGAGCTTGACTTCGATTACCTGATCGATGTCAGCAGTGTCGACAACATGGGCACCGAGCCACGTTTTGAGATGGTCTATGAATTGTGTCGCCTGGCTGCAGGGGAGCACCTCCGC
>JAADHD010000008.1 GCA_013152075.1 Verrucomicrobiota bacterium
GGCGATCTGCGGGATTACCAGCTCCCCATCGACCAACACCACGGCCTGCCGGTCTAAATCTAAATCCACCACTTCGCCAACGACGCTATTCGCCATAGATGCCAAATCCTAGATTCTAGATTTGCCTTTTCTTTAAAGATGAAACGGTAGAGACCAACTAAGCAATCTACTTATCCGGTGTCTGCCCTCTCAGCTTGGCTTCGATAAAACCATCGATATTGCCGTCCATCACATCCTGGATGTTGCCCATTTCAAAACCCGTACGGTGATCTTTGGCCATCTGGTAGGGCTGAAAAACATAAGAACGAATCTGGCTGCCCCAGGCGATCTCCCCTTTTTCTCCATACTGACGCTCCATCTCCGATCGTTTTTTGTCTTCCTCAAGTTTAAACAACTTCGCCTTCAATAACTTCAGCGCCAGTACACGGTTTTTAAGCTGACTGCGCTCCGCACTGCAGCGCACAATAATTCCAGTGGGGATGTGCGTCAGATGAACAGCCGTTTCGACTTTGTTGACATTCTGCCCCCCCTTGCCGCCACTACGAGCGGTGACAATTCTCAAATCATCCTTCTTCACTTCAATCTCATCGTCATCATCCAATTCAGGCACCACATCGAGACTGGCAAAAGAAGTGTGACGTCGCGCCTGAGAATCAAAAGGAGATATACGCACCAGACGGTGCACCCCGTTTTCGTTATTCAAATACCCGTAAGCATTCTCTCCACTCATCTTTAATGTCACCGAGCGCACCCCCACTTCTTCCCCCCCTTGAAAGTCCACGATCTCAACTCCAAATCCTCGGCGCTCGCCCCATCTCTGGTACATACGCAAAAGCATCTCCGCCCAGTCACAGGCTTCAGTGCCGCCGGCACCGGAATGAATGGTCACAAAAGCATTCTCGGAATCATGCCGCCCACTCAATAAAGTCTGCAACTCGCAAGCTGCCAGCTCCGTTTCCAGTTCGGTGTACTCCGTCCCGGCCTCAGTCGCCGAATCCGCGTCGTCAGCGGCCAGTTCCAACAGGACCTCAAAATCTTCCAAACGACTATCCAGTTTACGAAAAGGGGTGAGCTTCCCTTTTATCCGCGATGCTTCCCCGACCGTTTTTTGCGCGACCTCTTTGTTGTCCCAAAAGTCTGAAGCACTCATTTTTGCCTCAAGCCCAGTCAATTCTCCCTCCAACTTCGGAAGATCGATGTATTTCTTCAAATCGCTCAAGCGGCTCTTCAGTTTCTCGATGTCTATTTCCTGCAGATCCATTATAATTGAGCTCGTGACAGTTTTTGTTCCTTCTTCTTCAATTCGTACCTACTGTTCGACACGGAAGCAATTTCCGCAAACCGTAAAACACAGTCACAAACGCTCTCCAATATTGGAAAAAACCACCGCCAGCCTTATCCGACGCATCCCCCTGACTGAAACCAGCCTGATTATTCACTGGTGCTCGGACTCCCAGGGCTTGATCAAAACCGTAGCTAAAGGAGCCCGCAGGCCAAAAAGCCGATTCTCAGGGAAGCTGGACCTTTTTTTTCAATGTGAAGTCGAAATCGTGAGAAGCCGCAAGAGTGACCTTCACATCTTGAAAGAAGTCGAAGTTTTGAAAACGAGAGTCGGCATTCGTAACAGCTACGTGCAAACACTCGCCGCCGCCTATTTTGTCAAATTAATCGTAAGTGTGGCCGAATCAGCGACCCCAATACCCGACCTCTCCCACCTCCTAGAGCGAGCCTTTGATTATCTGGACCAAAAGCAACCGAATAAACATGCGATCCTCCATTACGAAAAGGAACTCGCCCGCTGCCTAGGCATCGGACACCCTGACCGAACTCCCGCCGTCAGCATCTACAATACCTTTGGCAATTTGCCGAAACAGCGTGAAGAACTGCTTGCTATGGTGCCCGATTGATTCGCTTTCCCTAACAAGCACTTGACCCGATGCCCCCACTCGCGCACCGTTCCGTCTCTTCCACCGTGAGGCTAGGCCCAAGCGCTGTACCACTCGCCGGATTTGGCAAAATCTCGGAATGATTAAGAAAATTTCAGACCATCCTTTCACCATCAAGCTGACCAAGCTCGCCGTCAGTCTGGCCGAACGTGTGAAAACCTGGAATTTAAAGTCCCTCTGGCTGCAATTGAGCCTCGTGGCCATCACGACAATAATGATTGTGATCGCGATAGAATCCTGGCAGAATTATAATGATCTACACACAGAATTTCAGGAGTTACTAGCTAAAGGCAAAGCAAATCCCAACTTCGGCCCTCCTATCGGGTCTGCGGTAGCTCAAACATTAGGCGTTTTTGTCGTCGGCATAGGTTTGTTCATTTCCGTCTATAGCCTCCGGAAAAGACTATCTTCGATCCGCAGAGCACGAGCAACTCAACTCGTTCTCTGGATTGCGGCGATCGGGGTACTCGTCGCCTGGCTACCTACTGATTACACCGCAAATTTCGCAGACGTCATGGTTAGCCGTATCGGCGAAAACCCTTCCGTGGCCGCTTATCTTGGAAAGTTAGTTTTGATAGGACTACTGATCCTCAGCTTCCCCCTGATGGCTCGCTTGCACTTCCGTTCAAGCATCATGGATCAGTATGTTGTTCGAACCTTCCTCACCCCTTTCGCTTTTACCCTTATCGGATTCGTAGCCATCTGGTTGATTTTTGATCTCACCGATAATGGGCCTGACTTTGCTGAAGCCAAAGCCAGCTTCAATACGATCATCAAATTTTACTTCATTCAATTGCCACAAGTCATCTTGTTCGTTCTCCCTGTCACATTATTACTATCCTTACTCTACTCGCTCAGTCGCATGTCAGCATCAAACGAACTGATCTCGATGCTTGGCGCAGGGCGTAGTATGATGAGAGTGTTGCGTCCCTTATTCATCATCGGCCTATACAGCTCACTCATCTGCCTCGTCTTTAAATACCAATGGGCCCCAAGATCAGAGGGCGCTAAAGTCGCCTTGCTCCAGGCCATTCATGATGGCGAATTTACTGAAGAAAAACGAGGAAAAAAGAAAAAGCGCCAATCGACCCGCTGGGCGAAATTTGGTTGGATGTATGTGAATCAAGTGGACCGCCGCACCTGGTTCGTTGGACGGGTACCGCTCGATTTCACCAAAAAGAACATGGGCTCGGTCGCTATTTGGCAATTCGACGAAAATCAAAATTTGTTGACCAGCTGGAGAGGTAAATCTGCCTTCTGGTTCTTCGGCAACCGAACCTGGAAACTCTACAACGGGAAAACCTATACCTACGGGCCAGACGGCATTCCACGCGTGCAATCATGGGAAACCCTAGAATTACCCGGCTGGCGGGAAACGCCATGGAAAGTAATCAGCGCTTCCATGAACCCAGAACATCTCGGCATACCTGGACTAACCACCTATTTGAGAACTAACGCGGATTACGATGACAAACAACTCGCTCCCTACCGGACGAATTGGTGGTATTGCTGGGCAGAGCCCCTGAGCTGTCTGGTGATGGTTCTGGTCTCCGCCCCACTCGGCATCGTTTACTCCCGCCGCGGGGTTCTCGGCGGTGTAGCCGCTTCAATTTTCATCTTTGCTGCGATGTATTTCCTGCGCGGCACCTTCCTTGCTTTTGGCCAAAACGGTCAGTTGCCCCCATTTGTTGCCGCATGGGCTACCAATTTCATCTTTGCTGGAATCGGTGCCATGCTTCTTTATTACCGATCTCAAAACCGTCAACCACCTGATATAAAATCCGTCCTCAACGGTAGTTACTTTCGCAAGCTTTTTAATATGACTTCCACTTGAAAAAGTCCGTCTTTTAAATACGATTGTTAAATCCCCCAGCCTAGCATCACTCAATTTTACTCATGGCCATTCAAAAAGACTGGAAAATCAGCCGCCGCGGAAACAAGTGTAGTCAAACCGACGTCAAATTCGACGACGGTGAATCTTTTTATACCTGCATTTTCGACGACCCTGAAAGCGCAGGGTTTTTGAGACAGGATTTTTCCGAAGCCGCGTGGGCAAAGCTCGACGATAGCTTTAAACCCTTCTCATTCTGGAAGTCGATATGCAAATATCCAAAAACAGAGGAAACCCCCGTGGTACTTGAGAACGAATCTGCCGAAACCATGTTGCGGCGCATGATCGAAGACGACGAAGCCTCCACCGAAAATGCACGCTACATTCTCACGCTCATGCTTGAGCGCAAAAAAACCCTGCGGCCCGTTGGCGTAAAGGAAACCGACTCAAGCCGCCTCTTGCTCTACGAACATCGCGCAACTGGTGACGTGTTGATCATCCGGGACCCACTGCTGAAGCTTGATGAAGTGGAAAAGGTCCAGGAAGAAGTTTCCCACTTACTCGACCAAAACACTCCCGGGAAAACATCGAACACCACAGATCAAGATCAACCGCCAAGCGAAGAAACGCCGCCTGAAGTTTCTGCAAGCGACGCTGAACCCTTGCCTGCAGAGCAGTTAAACTCTGAATAGCTTTTTTGACACCGTCTGAAAAAACTGCGTTCCGTAACCCGCTCCTCACAACGCGGCAATGGGGTCATTTCTTCTGTTTGGCCGCCCGCTTCAACCACCATTGGCGCACTTTGGCCGCAGGCTCGGATATCAGCGCCTTCATACTCGATTTTTTAGACTGCTCGGTGACCACACCTTTCTCAAGGTCTGCCTCATCCAAAAATTTGCGCTCTAGCAGCGTCGCAGCCACATAACCAATAAAAATGTCGGCGCGAATCTCCAGAGGCAACCGGTAGTCATCTTCGCTTATCCATAAAGTCGCCGTCTTCATCTTCTTATAAGCTTTCAGCGTCAGGTCTTTGTTTATCTTTTGTATCTTCACCCCCATCCTGATTGTATCTCTTTCTTCTCCTTGATACTTTCTCGACTCTCTCCCCTGAACTTCAAAGTTCACCAGATAAGGAGCATCAAAAGGCTGGATCACTCCAGTAATCACATCCCCCTTCGCCAGTGGGAGGCTTCGTAAACACAGGATAGAAGACAGCAGGTCATAAACATTCGCGTATTTAAATGTGCGCTTTTTCGACTTCACCTCCCCCGTTTCCTCATCGTTTTCACGCCGTATAGTCACCACTCGATCGGATTTAAAATCCGTGCGATATGACACCGTTTCACTGTTTTCTGTCTCCGAGTGTTCGAACCACAACGGCCGCAAAGTGGACTTGTCCACCACAGAGTTTAATTCACAATCGTAAGCCCATAATACCCGGGCCAATCCTGAACTTCGAGCACTCGCTTTTCCTGCCAGTGTCCCGCTCGCTACTCCATCACCCCTTTCCCCGTCCTTCATCGAAATCGAGACCTCACCGGCATTGATTAAATTATTCCAGCTGAGACTGTAACGTATCCGACAGGGCTTCAGCGCAGGCTCATTACCAGGTTTGGTCAAGGTGATTTCCTTCAACCACTCCGGCGGAGGCTTGGCCTTCTTCGCCTTGCTCTTCTTACTCTCAGCGCCCAAGCTCGTTAGCGCCACACACATGAATGTGACCGCCAACATGCATCCCCTGACAATTCCCTTCATACCCATACCCATGCCCCAAAATAACGCTTACCTAATATTCAAATAGTCCATCCCGACGCTCTACTTGTTCACCGCTTTCCGTTTCGATTCTACTCCCTCCAAATGGCAGTTTGCCATCGTCACATCAATAGCCATTCCCGTGCAGGTTCCGACAACCACCACAGGCTGCCCGATTGTCAGCAAAGTCGTGCGATCATTCCTGCTAACCAGCCTGCCTTGCGACGCTACCACTTCGACATGGAAATTATCATCTCTCCTGAAACTACATTTCACCCGCGTGTCAGAAGTTTCTGCATTCAGAAAAATAACAATCTCCTTAACTCCGGTTTGAAACCCTTGAATCGTTCCCTGCACCTTCAAATACTTACCTTCAAATTGCTGCTTGGCCGACCTGCGATCCTCCACAAAAACCGACACTAATTCTTCCGCCGTTAATTCCTGAGCACCCATCAACGCTCCGCTACCACCATTGGCTGCTTTCCCGGTTTGCGCCTTTTTAAGCACTGCCTGTCCCTCACGTAAAGCTTTCACCTCCTGCCGTAGAGTAGCTACCTCTTTCTGCAAATCCTCCACCGTTTTTGTCGTCTTTAAATACGCATCCTTCAACTCTTTCAATTGCTCGGGAAATTTCGTCACTGAATCCGGAACTTTCATATCCTTGAGTCCGTTCAACAGGTCCCCAAGCGAAGAGCCTACGCTTTTCTCCTTTTTTTCTCCCTCCTCAGCTGCCTGAGCCGGTGAAAATACCAGACCAATGCTGAGGCAGATTGTTGTCGCCCAAACATTCATCAATCCCTGCCCACATGTCCTGATATGATCACCCCCAAATTTCATACTGCAGGAATCTCCCACGCCCCCGCCCTTGGGGCAAATGGCAAATCGCGTTAAACGATGAATCGGATCTTGAATCCCCCTGCCCTGACGCTATGAATAAATGGTGAAGTCACCCATCAAACTCCTCTTTCACAGCCTTGTGATCACCCTGCCCCTGATCGCCGCTTCAGGCATCTCGATTACCGCCTCCGCCGCCCCTGATCAAGTGGAACGCCGGGCGCGCAAACAAACAAGTGTTCCCGGAAGCTACCGTGAAATGCCTTTCGTAGAAACGGCCCCGGAACCCCTTGCGACCAGCGAGGAAAAAAAACGCGGTTATATCCTCTTTACCCGCCCCATCACAGAGCCCATTCATGCCAATACCCATCCTCTGGAGAGCGAGCGCCTTCTGGATGGCTTGTCCGCATTCGCCACACCCGGTGAATGGGAACCGATCACACTCGGGGTTTATCCACTGAGAGATCTCAAGAATTTCCGCCTTACCGTTTCCAATCTGACCGATCTCAACGGAAACAAAATTAAAAGCTCACAAATAACGATTCGGCTACAGACCTATTGGAATATCGGCTATCCGCGATACTCCTCGCGTGAAACCTACCGGCGAGTCCCTGAATTGCTGGAGCGAGTCAACGTCCACAGCTCCCCCGCTCGTGAATGCCAACGTTGGTGGATCCAGGTTCACGTTCCCAACAACGCCAAAGCCGGCATCTATCGGGGAACGGTAAGAATTCAGGACGATGGCCTCGGCGACGTTAACCACCAAGACATGACGATACCTATCTCCCTGCGAGTGCTCGGTTTTTCACTGCAGCAGGATCCTGAAAAACATTACAGTGCTTATTATCGAACGCGGGATCGAGCAACCTACAAAGACAAAGACGAAGCCTTTTACCAAAAAGCCAGCGCCAACGAGTTTCAAGCCATGCGTGAATATGGTATCGATCAGTTTCCCACTCTCTATCTAATTGCTGACAAAGACGCGACGAAGATATCGATCCAGAACGAGGAAGAAATCAAACGCCTGGCAGCCAGTGGAATGAAAGGCCGAGTCCCGATTCTTGGCGGTAATGCCATCGCTCGAATTTACCGGGCAACAACACCCGAAGGAAAAAGGGAGAGCCATTGGAAAATCGACAAAATGCCGCCACCCGAGTTTTATACCCGAGTGACGAAACTGTTTCGTGATTTTGAAAAAGATCGCATCGCCCGCGGTTTACCACCGATGATCTGTTGCCCACTCGATGAGGTAGCCGCATCACACAAAGAATTCGGCGTCAAAGTCTTCCAGGCCGTACACGCCGCAGGCATTCCAACCTACATCACAAAATTTCCCACTGCTCCTGATGCTCTCGATTACGCCCCTTATGTCGACGTCTGGTGCTCCCAACCCTATGCCATTCCCTACGAAAAAATCATTGCCCAGAAACGCCATGAATACTGGAGCTATCCGAATCACAATGCCGGGGAAAGAAAAAACCGCCTGGTGATGTGCAAAGGCGGACGCATGACTTACGGCTTCGGTTTCTGGCGCAGCGGTTACACAACGCTCATCCCTTGGCATTGGTCATGGACGATGGCTCCTGACCCGTTCGACTATTTACGCAGCCTGCAATCGGGTTGCGGCATACGAATCGACGAAGCCGGCGAGATCATTCCCCCAATCTACTGGGAATGTTTCCGGGAAGGTCGCGATGACGCTCGTTACCTCTACACTTTACAACAAGCCGTGTTTGAACGCGAAGGCTCAAGCGATCCAAAGTGCCAACAGCAAGTCCAGGCTGGCAAAGCCCTGCTGCAGGAAAACTGGGATTCCATTCAAGTGCAACAACGCTACCTATCCGACGGCATGTGGCCTTCAGCAGAATTTAATGCTCGCCGATGGCGGCTGGCAACGATGATAGAAAGTCTTCACAACTACTCCCCCACACGAAAAGGGAACGCTCCTTCCGTTTTGATTGGTAAGGTGAAAATCAAAAATAAAACAACCGTCAAAAGCGTCCTGGAAGAAGCGATTACGAATGGTTTCATCACCGCACGCGATCTAGGTGAAGGTTTCTCCGAGTGGAAGAATGGCACCCTCGAAGGCAAAATAGAAATCACAAAAAACGCCTCCCCGAATGAACAAGTCGGATTACGTTGGAAGGTCAAAGTTGATCACCAACAAGGCGGCGACGCAGCTTATCTCGTCGGTTGGCCACGAATTCGACGAACATTCAAAACGGGCACTCTGGACCTAAGCCACTATGATTTTCTAGAGTTCATGATCCGCATCGATTCGGATCGTGACGAAGTAGCCGATGACAAAACGCCCTTCGGCATCAGCATCCGCAATTACGGCGAACCCGGGAGGCTCTACGAAATAAGAAAGGACCTTGGCGATCAGCAACGCGTCTGGATTCCACTTCGATTTTCTATTCGCGAATTGATCGACACCACCGCCCTCGGCTCTGCTCCGTGGAAAAATATTCAAACCCTGCAGCTCTTCATCGCCGAGTCCGATTACAACGACAACACCTCGATCACCTTTGATATCGGTTCCGCAAGATTACTGGCCGCCTCCAAACCTCTTATCTCTCGTGTGGAAACGTCACAACACTTGCTACTGCCCACTGTCAACCTCCCCGTTGCTATTGACGTCATCGGCCTGAGTTCTGTTAAAAAAGGCAGCCATACCGTGAGCGCAGCCTTGATCGACCATAAGGGAAAGATCTTTTCTCGACATAAACAGGATCTCTTGCAAGGCGGCCAACTGATTCTCAATACGACAAACCTCACTCCCGGAAAATACTCGCTCAAAACACAAATCACCACTGCTGCGGGCGAACTGTGCTCTAAATCCACTCAGTCCCTTGATGCAATCGCGGGGCCATTCTATAAAAAGTAGGCGCTTCTATTTCACATGCACCGGTGACAGCTTCCAGATATCTTCCGCGTATTCTGTAATCGTTCGGTCTGAGGAAAACTTACCCATGCGAGCGGTATTCAGAATCGCCTTCTTCACCCAGCTCTCCTGATCGCGGTAGGCCGCATCCGCATCACCCTGTGCTTTCACGTAAGCTGCGTAGTCCGCAAGAACCAGATAAGGATCGCCGCCATCGAGCAAGCTGTGACGAATACCGGCGAAATCCTGATGATCACCGGTGAAATAATCCGAACACAACCAATCGATGATCTCCTGCAACTCTTCGTTGCCCCAGTAATAGTCGTAAGAAGAATACCCGTCTTTCCACAAAGCCTCCACTTCCTCCTCCTTCAATCCAAAAATAAAGATATTGTCATCACCCACTTCTTCCAGAATTTCGACATTGGCCCCGTCGAGAGTACCCAGTGTCAGCGCTCCGTTTAAAGCCAGCTTCATATTTCCGGTACCGGACGCCTCTTTGCCCGCCGTGGAAATCTGCTCGCTCAAGTCAGCTGCAGGAATGATTTTTTCTGCAATCGTCACTCCGTAGTTGGGAATAAAGGCAACCTTCAGCTTGCCCTGGATTCTTTCGTCGTTATTAACCTTTTCGGCTACAGCGTTGATGGCGTGGATGATCTCTTTAGCCAGCTCATACCCAGGAGCTGCTTTTGCTCCGAAAATAAATACCCGGGGAACGATATCCAATTCCGGATCCCTGAGCAAACGGCGATAAAGCGTCAGAATATACAATAGATTCAAGTGCTGACGTTTGTACTCGTGCAGGCGCTTGATCTGCACATCAAACATCGCATCAGGGCTCACCTCGATGCCACATTTTTGCTTGATCAATTCAGCCAGCTTGACCTTGTTACTGCGTTTGACCGCCGCAAATTCAGCGCAGAATTTTTTGTCATCCACAAATTTCTCCAGATCCCGAAGTCGATTCAGATCCTTCGGCCAATCATCACCAATCGTGCGATCGATTAACGAGGCCAGATCAGGGTTGCAAACTTTCAGCCAGCGACGTGGCGTAACCCCATTGGTCTTATTGGTAAAACGATCAGGATAAAGCTCCGCAAAATCTGGGAACAAATACGACTTTAATAAATCGGTGTGCATCGCCGCCACTCCATTCACCTTGTGGCTACCCAACAAAGCCAGATGCGCCATGCGGATCATTCTCGTTTGTCCTTCTTCAATCAAGGACATGGCCCTTTGTTTATCGCTGTCACCCGGCCATTTTTTCTCAACCTCGTTTTTCAGGAAACGATTATTAATTTCAAAGATGATCTGTAAATGACGCGGCAATACTTTTTCAAACAAAGGCACACTCCAACGTTCCAGTGCCTCTGGCAACAAGGTATGATTGGTATAGGAAAAAGTTTTCTGACAAATACCCCAGGCCTGGTCCCAGCTCAGCAATTCTTCATCAAGCAGCAAGCGCATTAGCTCCGCAATCGCCACTGCCGGATGCGTATCGTTAAGCTGAATCGCCACCTTGTCAGGAAAGCTATCCCAGGT
>JAADHD010000144.1 GCA_013152075.1 Verrucomicrobiota bacterium
CGGCGTGATCGACCAGGAAGACTTGAGCAAATCAAAAGTGGCTCTGGTTTACGGTCAGATGAACGAGCCTCCAGGGGCTCGTCTGCGTGTGGCTTTGTCTGCGCTGGCGATGGCTGAGTATTTCCGCGATGAAGAGAACCAGGACGTGTTGCTCTTTGTGGATAACGTTTTCCGTTTCTCACAAGCGGGTTCCGAGGTGTCGGCTTTGTTGGGACGCACGCCGTCAGCGGTGGGTTACCAGCCTACATTGGCTACCGAGATGGCTGCGATGCAGGAGCGAATTACTTCGACGAACAAAGGATCGATCACTTCGTTCCAGGCGGTGTATGTGCCGGCGGATGATTTGACTGACCCGGCTCCGGCTAATACTTTTGCTCACTTGGACTCAACCGTGGTGTTGGAACGTTCACTTGCTGAGTTGGGTATTTATCCAGCTGTGGATCCACTGGCTTCGACTTCGACTGCACTGGCTCCCGACGTGGTGGGTGAAGAGCATTACAAAGTGGCTCGTGGTGTGCAGACCGTATTGCAGCGTTATAAAGATTTGCAGGACATCATCGCGATTCTCGGCATGGACGAATTGAGTCCAGAGGACAAACAACTGGTGTTCCGTGCTCGTAAGCTTCAGCGTTTCCTTTCGCAGCCATTTGCGGTGGCGAAGGTGTTCACTGGCCATGATGGGCAGTATGTGTCGATTGAAGAAACAGTGCGTGGATTCAAAGAGATTCTCGAAGGCAAACACGACGATGTGCCGGAAGCGAATTTCTACATGAAGGGCGGCATTGATACAGTGGAAAAAGTGTAGATGCTTTTGCGCTGTGAAGGTGCGGATTTGAACGAGATAGATTAATTAAATTAACCATGGCTTTCCTTCTTGAAATTGTAACTCCTGAAAAACGGATTTTTTCCGCTGAGGTAGAGGGTGTGGTGATTCCTGGCAGTGAAGGCGAGCTCGGGGTTTTGGAGGGCCATGCTCCTTTGGTGACTAATTTGCAGCCTGGAGAGTTGCGTTATTCAAAAGGTGGAGTGGAAGAAACTTTGGTGATTGGTAAAGGCGCGGTGGAAGTCACTCGTGGCAAAGTCTCTATTTTGACCGATCTGGCGGTGACCTCGGATGAGATTGATGAAGCGGCTGTCGAAGAAGCGCTCAAACGCGCAGAAGATGCTTTGTCAGAGAAGATGTCCGATGAAGAAATCGCCACTGTGGAGGCATCGATTCAGAAGTCTCTGGCTCAGCTGACTCTGAAGCGCAAGCGTCGTAAGCAGATCTAAGGGTCTGGCATCCGGTTGGGAAACTTTTGATTTCGAAGGAGTGTTTTGCCTGGAGGGGAGCTAGAAATCGGTAAGACTTATTTGTCGAGGGTAGCCAGGGTTTCCACAACGGCTTCGCTGACTTGTCCAACGCTGACTTCCGTCATGCAGCGGAAGTCGAGTGGGCACTCTCTGAGAAAGCAGGGGCTGCAGTCGACGTGCTGCCGCAAAACGCGGTGATTGTTGCCTAATGGGCTAGTTAGGGCTGGCTCGGTGGAGCCAAATATCGAGACAGTTGGGATGCCTAGAAAAGCTGCGAGATGCATGGTGCCGGTGTCGTTAGTGAGCAGGAGGTCGCATTGTTTCAGTTCTTCGATCATCTCACTGATTGAAGTTTTGCCAACGAGATTCCGGCATCCGGGTGATTGGTATAAACGTTCGAATTCGTTGCCGATTTCTTTTTCTGCCGGGGAGCCGATCACAGTGCAGTCGCATTGAAATTTCTCATGCGCTTGAGTGGCCACTGCGGCAA
The DNA here is from genome assembly GCA_013152075.1 of Verrucomicrobiota bacterium. Classification (GTDB taxonomy): domain Bacteria; phylum Verrucomicrobiota; class Verrucomicrobiia; order Verrucomicrobiales; family DEV007; genus JAADHD01. The sequence continues at coordinate 1,784 of JAADHD010000144.1, forward strand.
AACGATCAATGGGCCAACGTTTGGCGGGGCCGTATTCGGCGCCGGGACAGATTCCGAGATTGAGAGGCTTGCCGCTTGGTGAATGTCTTTTCGGTGACGAAAAATGGAAGAGTTGTGGGTTTTCGATGTCAGCTCCCATTTGCCGAACCATTTCCAGATAGGTATAGGCGTGATGGGGTGGAGGGCCGGTGATTTTTTTAGCAGCTCGTGGGATTTGGTGGAGCAGGCGGCGGCGGAAGTGGCCGCGGTTGCCAACGATGTGCGGGATGCGAGCGAGCGAATATTCGATCGCCGAGCGGGCGGAATTGGGGAACAGCAAAGCCGCTTCGAAAAATAGCGACTGCTGGCGAACTGTCCGGGCGACCTGCAGGGGATTGGCAGATCTGGGGGTGGCGAGAACATGATCGATTTCCGGCACATGTTTCCAAAACGAAACCAAGTTGTCACGACAGTGCATGGTGAGTTCGATGTCGGGGCGGCCCTTTTTCAGTGCCCGGATGGCAGGCACGGCCATGCAGGCATCACCTAGAGGATTTGGTGAACGCACGATGATGCGGTAAGGCTTGAGGTTTTCCTGATCACCGGCGCAGATGCCTCTTCGGTAGTTGGACAGCAGAAATCGTGGGTTGGGAGTTTTCCAGCGGTCATGCACCCAGAACCATTCTTCCGGCGCCGCACGGATGAATTTTTCTAGAGCCAGATTCAGTTGAGCTGTGACGTCGTTGATTTTTTCGTGGGGAGCGCTCAGAGCTGGACTAGCTATCACGGGAGGGGAGTAGGTGACCACCCAGCGTCCGGGAGATTCGGCGCGGACCCCGACGGGAATGATCGCGGCCCCTGTGCGCTGAGCGAGCAGTGCCGGCAGATTTGTGGTTGAGGCGAGGCGGGCAAAGAGAGGGCACCAGACGCCACGGTCTCCGGCGTGTTGATCAATCAGGATGCCTACGCCCCCGCCCTTGCGCAGATGTTTGAGGGGGCCGTAAAAACCACTGGAGCGGTCATACAAGGTGAGACCGGATCTTCTGCGCCGTCGAACGATCAGTTGGTTCAGGTAAGGGTTTGCCAGACTCTGATAGAGTGTGGAGCGAGGAATGCCTGGGCCGAGAGAGGGAACCTGTGAGAGGATTTCCCAGTTGCTCAAATGAGCGATAGTGGTGATGACGCCTTTGCCATCATCAACGGCTTTCAGAATGTGCTCGCGACCTTCATAGCTGATACATTTTTCCACTGCGTCAGTGGACATCAGGGCAATTTTGATGCTGCAAAAAAAATTGCGACCAAGAGCCTGAAAATGCTGGAGGGTCAGTCGTTTGATTTCGGCGTCATTTTTTTCGCCTTCAAACGCAATGCATAAGTTACGCAGCGCCAGACGTCGGTATGCTCCTCCGAACAGCCAGGTAATCGTACCAATCAGGGTTCCGGTTCTCCAACACAATGAAAGCGGTAACAGGCCAATGCTCCCTTCCAGGCAGCGATAGGTAACATAAACCGCCAGTTGGCCGGTTCTGACAAAAAGTCCAGATGATCGTTTGGCGTTTCCCATAGGGTATGGAGAAAAACGCTTAATATAATCGCATCAAGCGGGCCGATGCAAATTGCTCGGGCTCAGCGGAAGGGACTATTTTTTGTCCTTTTGCTCAGCAGGGGCCTTGGGCGCGTCTGCTTTGGCGTCAATTGCTTTGGCTGGAGCTTTTTTAGCGTCAGCTGATTTGTCTTTGCCCGCATCAGCTTTTTTAGCAGGCTTGGCGTCTTTGGAACTAGCCTTTTCCGTAGTAGCTTTCTTAGCGGCAGCTTTGGGTGTGGCATCCGATTTGGTGCCGTCAGATTTTGCAGCCGGTGTTTCAGTTGCAGGGATGGCGGGAGGAAAGGTGCCGGGAGCAGGAAATGATGGGATAGCTTCAGGCTTTTGCACTTCTTCCAAGATATTACCGACGTCACGCTGGCTTTCGTAGTAACGAGTATTGAGGATGGTCAGTATGATGGCCGAGCCAAAAAAGGCTATGGTGAGCCAGACGGTGCCTTTCTGCAATACGTCTGTTGTTTGGGCTCCAAAGGTGTCGTTCATCATTCCACCTCCAAAAGCGGCGCCGAGGCCTTCTTGTTTGGGGCGTTGCATGAGAGTGACGAGGACGAGCAAAAGGCTCACCATCACCAGAAACACAGTTAACAATGTGATGACTATGGACATAGGGCGCGCAATATGGAGTAGGGAGGGCCTGTTGTAAAGGCCGATTACCACGCGGTCCAACCGCCATCAATGACAAGATTTTGGCCGGTCATGTAGGAGCTGGCCTGGGAAGCGAGAAAAACTATGGCGCCTTTGAGCTCATCGGGTTTGCCCATGCGGCCCATGGGGCATTTTTCCTCTAAGCGCTTGACCAATTCTTCTGAAACAGCTTCTCCGGGGAAGGGGCCGGGGCTGAGGCAATTTACCCGCACATCGTCTTTTGCCCAGCAGACTGACAGGTGGCGGGTCATTTGGATAATGCCTCCCTTTAAAGCATGGTAGCCCACCGGACTGATCGCGCAGATGTCCTTGTAGGTGTCTGGGTAGGAGCCCACCACGCCATACATCGAACCGATCATGATCACTGAGCCGGTGACCCCGCGTTCAACGGTGTGCTCGCGCAAGGCGCGGGAAAGAAGGAAGTAGCCGGTTTGATTGGCGAGTTGGCGGTTGAATTCTTCTGCACTGACATCTTTCCAATCTTTGCCGAGGGCTTCATTGCCGTTGTTGACTAGAATATCGATGCCATCGGTGAGCTCGATGGCTTTTGAGAATCCATTTGTGACGGAGTTTTCATCCATGTGGTCCAAGGCAATGCCAACATGTTCGCTGCCATCGATTGGGGGCAGGGATTCGGCGATTGATTTTGCGCGGTCGGCATCACGGCTGGTGACGACCAAACGGCAGCCAGCTTCGGCGAGGGCCTTAGCCATGGCGGAGCCGAGATAACCTCCGGCTCCGGTGATGAGTGCGGTTTTACCAGTGAGATCGAAGAGGGAAAGCATGGGGAATGGGAATTAAGAATTAAGAATTAGGAATTAGGAATTAGGAATTAAGAATTAAGAATTAGGAATTAGGAATTAGGAGCCGAAGCGCGAAGCGCTGAGACAGCCGGAGGCAATTAGGAACGAGACCGCGAAGCGGACGAGACAGGCTGAGTGAAGCGATGACAATCAAGAATTAGGAATAGGGATCCAGGGGGGCTGTTGGGAGGACTTTAGAATGGTGAGGCAGGTTTTCAGTGTGTGTTCGGCTTCGGCGATAGTGCAGGCGGGTTCGGTTTTGCCTTCGATGGCGTCGAGGAAAGCGTTTGCCTGATGGGTGAATAAGTCGTCACGACCAATGGTGAAATTTTCGTATTCCCATTCGCCTTCGGGCTCTTTCTGCCATCCCCAGCGGTTGCGTTGGTAGTCAAAGCGGACCGTGGCATTTTCGCAGATGACGGTAATGCTGGTTTCGTTGGGTGCCTGATGTTGGTTTGAGCAGAACGATCCCAGGATTTCGCCGTTCGCGCCATGTCGGGTGAGGACATTGACGGTGTCCTCGACTTCAACGCCTTCAAGTTTTAGGTGGGCGGCGTCGGCCATGATTTGTTGGGTGGGTCCGATCAACCATTCAACCGCATTCATTGTGTGGGGCAGACTGTCCTGGATCAGGCCGCCGCCTGCGGCGTGGTTGTTGTAATAAATATCACGATAGGCCGGGCGGTAGGTGGGAAAGTGCTGACCCGAAATGGTATTGACCTGCAGGGGCTTGCCGAAGGTTCCGCTGTCGATGGCGGTTTTCATTGCCTGGATGACTGGATGAGCACGAAACACAAAAGCAACACTGGCGGTGAGTTTTTCTTTTGCGATGAATTGTTTTAGTTCGGCGATTCCTTCCGTGCTGGTGGACAAGGGTTTTTCAATCAGTAGATGGCAGCCTGCTTCAGCACAGGTTTGCGCCAGAGGAATGTGCAAGTGTGCGGGGGCGGCGATAAGCGCAGCGTCGGGCTTTTGTTCGAGAGCAGTTTCCAGATTGTCGAAGCGTTTGGAAATGTTGTAACGCTCGCCGACTTCATTGCGTAGGTTTTCATTCAACTCACAGATGGAGAGATCGACGCGGTCGGTCGCCTGGAAACAGCGCAGATGGCGCTCGCCGATTGAGCCGACGCCGATGACCAGGAGGGGGTGTTTGGTTGTCATGAGGAATTAAATTAAGATTGAAACCACGGATTACACGGATAGCCCGGATGGGAAAAGAGTTTTAGAGAATTAGGGGAGAGGAAATAAGGTTAAAAAAATGTTATGTGATTTCACTTAGGAAAATCTTTTTGGTTCTCTTCTTCTCGTCTCAGTTTTAACAGGCGCCAGACATGTTTGCGGAAGGCTTTGTCCCAAATTTCATCATCGCCTGGTTGATAATCGTAAAAGCCTTTGCCGTTGGTGGTGCCGCGATCGTTATTGTCGATCATCTTCTGGATGAATTCTGGAGGTGTTGTGTCATCACCCAAAGTGGGCCAGATGGTTTTCATGCCCTGACCGTAGAGTGCGGGGCCGCCAGAAATATCCATCCAGCGGAAGGGGCCTGCCATCGAGACGAATATGCCGAGGGAATTTTTGATCGCATTATCAATGCTTTCGTAGTCGGCGACGCCTTCGGAAACGAGGTGAGCAGCTTCGCGATACATGGCATAGGCGATTCGATTGACCACGAATCCAGGCAGATCACGATTGAGTAGGCTGGGTTCTTTTCCCAGTAAGAGGCCCAATTGATTGGCGCTCTCGAATGCGGTATCGCAGGTTTGCTCTCCGCGAATGATTTCCAAGAATGGCTGGGCGTAGGCGGGTTGACCAAAATGCATGCCAAGAAAACGCTCCGGATGTTTCAGGTTTTTTTGCATTTCTGAAATCGGTAGCGCCGAAGTATTGGATGTGATCGGCGTGGTCTCGCTGACGGCTTCTTCGATGACGGCAAAAACGCTTTGTTTGATTTGAGCATTTTCAAAAACGCTCTCGATGACAAAATCGCAATTTGCTAATTCGTTGAATGATTCACTGATCACCAGACGGTTTTCCCATCCGGTGAAGTCTTCGATTTTATGGCCGGCGTGCTCGATCAGTTCGCCGAGCGCGTCGCTGACTCGTTGAGGCAGTTTGCTTCTGGCGTCGTCGTTTACATCGATGGCGGTAACTTTTAGTCCGCGGGACAAAGCCAGCGCGACGATATCTGAACCCAGAAGGCCTAATCCGACTATTCCTATGCGCTCCATTTTCATCTGTTCAAACATCGTGAAATCAGCTTCTTAAACCGAGCAGGCTCAAGCTGTCGCGGTGAATCATTTTGTCGATCGCTTCTTCGTTTAAGCGAGCAGCTTGTGAAGGGGCGAAGTCATCGTTCAGTCGATGCAAGCCGTCGATGGTGGCGTTGACGGTGGTGAACGGATAATCGGTGCCGAACAGCACCTTGTCCCAGATGCCGTATTCCTGCACCAGCATCAGTGAGTGATACAATTGGTGAGGGCGGTAGTGCAGGGCGCTGATGTCGGTGTAAACGTTCTCGTGTTTACGGGCGACGACAATGGCTTCGCCTTCGTAAGGATGTCCCAGATGAGCCATGATGATTTTCACTTCGGGGAATCGAATAGCAACCGCATCGAGGTGCCGGGGAAGAGTGCATTCCAGTGGTGCCTGGGAAATAAAAGTTGTGCCGGTGTGTAACAGCACGGGCAGTTGGTGATCAGTGGCGTATTGCCAGAGTTCATCGAGTTTTGAATCATCGGGTCTGAAGCCGGCGTACATCGACAGTAACTTGATTCCCTTTAATTCAAGTTCCTCACAGCCGAAGCGCATTTCATCCTGCCACCCGTCGACGGTCGGATCGACGGAAAGGAATCCGGTCAGAGAGTCCGGTTTTTGTTTGACGTATTCAGCTACCGATTCGTCATCAACCCAGATGCCGCTCAGTTTTGCTTTGCCGCCGAAGACGATGGTGTGCACTTCTTCATCTTTGGGAACCGTTTTAAGATACTCTTCATAACGAACGGATAAATCCACTTCGACTCCAGCGCGCGCGCGCTGGGATTGTTCGATGAAATCCGGCGAGAAGTGTTCCGGGTATTTCCAGGCATGGCTGTGGACGTCGACGATCATGGGGGATGTGTGTGTGGGCGTAATCGTTAAGAATAAAACGCATCGGCCGGTAACTTTGTCTTGTCTAGATGAATCTACATTTTTTAAGACCCTGTCTCATTGTGTGAGAGGAATAGGGCGGAAGTGTCCTCAAACAATAGGTGGGGAAATGTTCTTGACGGTAAAGCGCTATTGGCTATTATATTTAACCATATGGTTAAATATAATTCCGAGCGGCTATATAGGGCGTTGTGGGGGTGAGCCATGGTCATAAATTAAAACTAAACACAACAATGAGTGAATCAGCAGAAAAGGATATGAGTCCAGGGACTTTCGGATGGAATGAACTGGCGAGTAGTGATGTCGCGGGGAGTGAGAAATTTTACACCAAACTATTTGGTTGGGAAGCGGTGTCGATTCCGGGCATGGATGACTATAAAATGTTCAGAGTAGGGGATAAGGACGTGGCTGGGTTTATGGATAAGACGGCGATGTGTGATGGCCCGGCCCTGTGGTTGTCCTATGTGAACGTCGCGGATGTGGACGTGTCACTGGCAACAGCCATGGAACTGGGAGCAGAGAGTGTGAGAGAAGTCACCGAAGTACCGGGAATGGGATCCTTTGCCATTATCAAAGATCCACAGGGTGGAATGATTGCGTTCTGGCAAAGTGCTGAAGGAAAATCTTGTGAGGAATAGATCGAGATAGAAAAGCAAAAATTCGAAAAGTATGAGGGGTGCGGATTCAGCCTTACTGACAGCAGCGTTTTCTGCGCTGGCTGATCCGACCCGTCGTGCTGTTCTCGAACGCTTGAGCGAGGGTGAGGCGACGGTGGGTGAACTGGCCGAGCCTTTACAGATGTCTCTGCCGGCGGTGTCCAAACATTTGAAGATCATGGAACGAGCGGGTTTGTTGCAACGTCGCCGGGAAGGTCGACGACACATCATGAGTCTTGATGCAGGCCCGATGTCAGCGGCCACTGAGTGGTTGGATCATTATCGTCGATTTTGGGAGGGTAATTTTGACCGCCTGGCGGAATATTTGGAGCAAGAAGATGAAAATAAAAAAGTATGAGCGATCACACGACGATTAAAGAAGAGGGAGGATTGGTCCTCGAAATGACACGAACTTTCAAGACGTCACGGGAGCGTATTTTTGATGCGTGGTCATCCTTGGAAGCGATGACTCACTGGTTTGGTCCGGGAGATTGTCAGGTGCTTGGAGGTGAATTGGATTTTAGGGTGGGCGGTCGATATCGAATTGAATTGAAAACGGAAACCGTTGGAGAGATTGAGGTCGGTGGAGAGTATCGTGAAATTATACGACCTAATAAAATCGTATTTTCATGGCAATGGTCGGGTCACGAGCAACTGTGTGACGATGTGATGGAAGTCGTGATCGAGTTGGTGGAACTTGGTCTTGCTGAAACTGAGTTGCGCTTAACTCAAACAGGGTTTCCTGATCGTGAAAATGCGGAGCATCACGGCGAAGGCTGGGCAGGATCGTTCGATAAGTTTGGCCCGTGGGTGACTGGGGATTGAATTGCCAGCGCCGCCAGTTTTCGAGTGTATTGAATCGGTGAGTGATCCCGAACACATTCGGGTGGGTGAGGGCTGTTGAAGGTGCGGCTGAGATAGGTCAGCGGTTTGTCAGGTGCCCAGTGTTCGTTGGCCAATGTTTCCGGTGAAGGATTGTGATGGACTTGGCCATTTTCATCGAGGTAGATAAAATGTCCGGTGTGATGGAAATCGAAGGGTTTGATTTGATCTACCGTTTGAGGCAACAGAGTGACGATGTCGTGATGATTGGTGATGCGGAAATGTGGAGGATGGCCCAATTGATCACGGAAGGCGGCGTTGCCGATTCGTGGTGAACCGAAGGTGTATAAAAAATCTGGAGTTTTGCGGACTGAGGCCATGGTGGCGAGGGCGGCGCCGAGGCTGTGGCCGGTGTAGATGAATGGGCCGGTGATGTCGGCGATGACGGGTTCTATCAAGGGCCAGATGCGGTCGAAGAGGGTTTTGAAACCGCTGTGAACGTAGGGCATGGAGTAATCGCGGTCACTGGTATCTTTATGATACCAGCGAGTGGGGGCGGCGCTTAGGTTCAATATCCATTGGCGGAAGCGACTGGTTCCCCGGAAGCAGAGAATGTGATAAATGTTGTCAGGCTGGTCGGGAGGGTGGCAGCGGTAAATGGCGGCGTGGGTGCCGGTTTTGTGAATGGAGTGAATTTCTGCGAAGCAGGTGTTTTTAAGGTGATCGAAACGAATCACTTTTTTCCACGGTTTGCGGCCTTCTTTGTTATCGGGGGTGTAAACGATACGGCAGAGTTCTGACAGCCACCAGGCGTTGGCTGGGTCGAACTGCTCTGTTGAAGGGGCGAAGGGTTTGATTTCACCGCCGTCAGGATGTTCGAAATAGGGCGGGTAACCCTGGGGTTTCATCACGCTGTCCCAGTTGCCAATGATTTCGCGAGCTTCTTTTTTTAAGAGCTGCTGCTTCGATGGTGGTTTGTTGGGTTCGTCATCCATGAAACTCTTTAAACAGAAACTTTAGAGACCGCGATGTTGCCGCCAAAACATACTGCCACATCGGAGCCTTCTGTGCGCGGACGCTGACTGTAGTCGCCGGTGTAGAGGTAGCCGTCGTCAGTAGATTCGAAAGCGTTGGGTAACGGTTGGCGTTCCGGCGGGCAACCGAGGATGATTTCAGGTTCGGGAGAATTTTCAGCGAGGTGTGGCAAGTTGACGTTCCAGAAAGAACCGTCTTCGAGTTTTTTGTTGAGCAAAACTTTTAATACTCGGGTTGCCCGATGAGATGCAGTTTCCCAACATAGGGGGATGTCTCGTTTGCAGTAGTGGGAAATGGCAA
>JAADHD010000141.1:0-10766 GCA_013152075.1 Verrucomicrobiota bacterium
AATTATCTTCATGATTCTAATTATGACTGATTGATCTTTACTGGCAATCGTCTTCTACCCCGATTGCCGCAATCCGAACAAATATCGCCTGAAATATCGCCTGTAATCCCTTTCAGAATGCGAATTACAGCCTTTTTCTGTTTTTTTCCAACTTTGGCACGCCCCCTGCTATTTCATGATGTTGAACATCACTGACTGCGTCTGTAAACAAATTGCCTACGGGTCCTTGAATCAACTATCTCAAAAACACAAACCAAGAAAAACAATGATTATCACTGCACGAACGTGGCTTTGGCTCACAATGGCGGCCCTCTTAATGATTTCGGTCGGAACAACAATCGCACAAGATGCTGCCGAGCCCGCCAAAGCTCCTGAAGCAGTTATTGCGACCGAAGCTCCGGATGCTCCGGCTGAAGAGGCCGCTACCATCTCTGAGGAAATGTTCACTATCAACAACCTGTGGATTTGCATCGCCGCCGCATTGGTATTCATCATGCACTTGGGTTTTGCCACGCTGGAAAGTGGACTGACTCAATCGAAAAATACGGTCAACATACTATTCAAGAATGTCTGGATCATTACCAGCGGCATCTTACTTTATGCTTTTTGGGGATTCAATTCGATGTATCCCGGTGATGGCGGCAACGGCATTTTCGCGATCGGTAGCTGGTTCGGAGGCGACCTCAACGATCCCAAGCTTACTACTTCAGAATACAATGAGGGCTACACCTGGTGGGGTGACTTCATCTTTCAGGCCATGTTCGCGGCAACCGCGGCGACCATCGTTTCCGGCGCTGTTGCTGAACGGGTGAAACTAACCACCTTCATGATTTTCGCCGTGATCCTGGTTGGATTTTTCTATCCGATCAGCGGATACTGGAAATGGGGCGGCGGTTGGCTCCACGTGAAAGGTTTTTACGACTTCGCTGGTTCTTCAGTGGTGCACGCCTTTGGCGGCTTTGCAGCCCTGGCCTGTGTATTGATCCTCGGACCCCGTAAGGGCAAATACACCAAAGACGGAATCAAGCCCATTATTGGTCACAGTATGCCGTTGGCCACCATCGGTGTATTTCTGCTCTGGCTCGGCTGGTTTGGGTTCAACGGCGGCTCGGTGCTCAGCGCCGATCCGAAATTGGTTTCCTTCGTTTTCGTTACCACTTCACTCGGCGCTTGCGGCGGAGCGGTAGCCGCTATTTTTGCTTCCATGATCGTGCTGAAAAAACCTGACCTTTCGATGGCCCTCAACGGCATCCTTGCAGGCCTCGTCGGCATCACGGCTGGAGCGGACACTGTTTCCGAAGCCAGTTCTATCATCATCGGCGGAATTTCCGGAGTGCTGGTCTTCGCTGCCATCCTCATCATCGACAGACTCAAAATCGACGATCCAGTGGGCGCGATTTCCGTTCACGGTATCGGCGGCGTATGGGGAACGATTGCGGTGGGGATCTTCTCCTTCAATCCTGAACATACCCTGAAATGGCAGGTTATCGGCGCATTATCCATCAGCGCCTTTGCCTTTATCGCAGCAGGCGGAACCTTCTTCATTCTTAAAATGATCATGGGAGTCCGAGTTAGTGCTGAAGAGGAACATGAAGGACTCGACGTGGCCGAACACGGCTCACCGGCTTACCACATGCATGGGTAAAGCCAAAACTTAGACTTTGTTTAAATGGTTAGAAAACCTCCGTCCGGCGAAAGCCGTGCGGGGGTTTTTGTTTAGGGTCGCAGCAAAAATAAAATACCCCAAGCTACCTGCCTTTTTGATCTCCATCCGCGTTCAAATTCTCTCAATTAGCTCGCTGTGATAATTCACGGCAGATAAAGCGCGCACCGAGACTTGATCAATTTCACCAAATCCGGATCCATATAGTCATAGTCGTCCGGAATCCCTAAAACTACGACTCGCTTGCCTGCCAGGAATTCCCGAAACTTCCGGTTCATTCGGCCTCGATGGGCCTTCTCCATTACAAAAATCACATCGGCCCATTCGATCTGTTCCGGGCTAAGCGACCCCTCGGCATCATTATTCAAACCCGCCGAATCAGCCTCGACGGTCGGGTGATCCGCATAGACCTCTTCCCCCGTAGGACTGCGCAGCTTATTCTGCGAACAAATAAAAAGCAGCCTCTTCTTCATTCCAAATTCTCAATTCTTAACTCTCAACTCTTCCGCGCAGCGGAAGCTACCCTTCCACCGACTTCGCCGCCCAGGCTGCCGCTCCTTGAACTCCCGCATCATCACCAAGCTTGGCTTCCACAATACGATACCGCCCTCTGAACGGTGGCAGAACTTTTTCATCAACCGATTTCTCCAGCGTCTTGAGAAACAACTCCGGCATCGCCTCGACCAGACCCCCGCCCAATACGATCACCTCCGGCGCAATCAACTGAACCACCGTCGCTACTCCGCTGCCCAATCTTTCCGCCGCTTGTTTGACAATTTTTTTGATGGTTTTATCCCCATTATCAATCGCCGCCGCAATCTTACCACTGGTGATCTTTGCCATGTCCGTGCCACAGGTTTCCAGAATATGCGGCGCCTGTCCTCGATACGCCGCCGCCGCTGATTCCGACGCAATTGCCAGACGACTGCACACTTCTTCAAGTGTCAAGCCCGCCTCGCTAAATGGGATATGACCGATCTCCATGCAGGTGATGTTCGCGCCCTCCAGCAGCCGCCCATGAATGACCGCGCCTCCCCCGATTCCGGTTCCGGGAAAAATCCCCACCGCACTGCGCGCACCCCGTGCGGCGCCAAATTTGTATTCGCCGAAAACTCCCGAATCTACATCGTTGCAAGCTACCACCGGACAATCGAATTCTTTTTCGAAAATTTTCCGAATCGGCACATTTTCCCATCCTAGATTGGGTGCCTGCAGTAATACGCCAGCCTCTGGATCAACTGGTCCCGGACATCCGATTCCTATACCGCACAGATTGTCTGCCTCTACGCCTGCTTCCTCAAGCGCCTCACCAATACTCAAACTCATACGCTCAATCACGCTGTCCAAACCCTTATGCCCCTCGGTTTTCCGTTTACTTGCTCCGAGCTCTTTGAAATCGGCATCGTAAATTTTCGCCAGCATTTTGGTCCCGCCAAGATCCAATCCCGCCCAGTATTTTTTCTTTTTACCACTCATGATAAAATGCTCTTTGCGTATTCCCGCGCCCACCGATCCGCTTCGAGTATTTCCTCAAGCGTTGGCTGCTTGATATTCTGAAGCGCCATCATCGTCTTCTCTACCGTTTCCCAAATTCTATTGAACCCCAATGCCTTATCCAAAAAAGCCGCCACGGCAATTTCGTTAGCAGCATTCAACACCGCCGGCAGAGTCCCTCCTTCTTTCCCTGCCTGCATCGCCAAATTCAACGCGGGGAAATCTTCATAGCGCGGACGCTCAAATTCCAGTTTAGCCAATTCGGCAAAATCCAGTGGCTTTAAAGTATTCGCCACGCGCTCCGGCCAGGTCACCGCATACTGGATCGGAAAACACATGTCCGGCGTGCTAAGCTGAGCCAGTATCGAGCCATCAATGAACTCCACCATCGAATGCACAATGCTTTGCGGATGCACAATCACATCGACGCGATCCATCTCCACATCAAACAACCAACGCGCTTCGATCATCTCCAAGCCCTTATTGAACAGCGTCGCCGAATCAATCGTGATCTTCTGCCCCATCTCCCAAGTCGGATGTTTCAAGGCTTGCTCCACGGTCACATCACTCAGCTCACTCGCCGGCAATTCCCTAAACGGCCCTCCCGACGCAGTCAAAATCAGTCGCGAAACTTCACTCGCCTCCCGGTTCTCCAGGCATTGAAAAATCGCGTTGTGCTCGGAATCCACCGGCAACACCTTGACCCCCTTCTCACGCGCCGCTTTCATCACCACCTCGCCCGCCATCACCAGGATCTCCTTGCTGGCCACCGCAATGTCTTTACCTGCTTCAATGGCCGCCAGGGCTGGTCGGAGACCGGCCGTGCCGACAATGGCTATCAATACCATGTCTGCCTCTGGCAAGGTTGCCAGCTCAATCAGACCTTCTTCTCCGCAGCACACGGCCACGGAAGGGTCGGCCAGATTGGCGAATTCTTTACAAGCCGTTTCATCATACAAGCAGACGTGTTTGACCCCCGTCGCCTCCACCTGTTGTGCCAGTTTGTCCGCACTGCGATTGGCCGCCAGACCAACTAGATGCATTCGGTCCGGCAAATCTTCGGCTACTTTCAGCGCGCTTACTCCTATGGAGCCTGTAGAGCCGAGGACAACAACGGCCTTTGATGCAGTTGATTCGTTTTTGCCGGACATTAATCGAGTATGATAAGATAAAAATACAACACCGGCGCAGTGAACAACAAGCTATCGATCAAATCGAGCACCCCTCCGATCCCCGGCATGACCTGGCCGGAATCCTTGATCTCCAGCGTTCGCTTGAGAATGGATTCGGATAGGTCTCCGACAATTGCGGCCACAGCGATGGAAAAGGTGATGCCAAGCAACCAGGCCGTCGATCCAAGGGCGGCCAATTGATCCGGGAACAGGTAGCGGCAGGCAAAACTTCCGATAAAGGCAAACAGCAAACCTCCAGCGAGTCCTTCCCAAGTCTTCCCCGGACTGATGTGCGGAATGCATTTGTGTTTCCCGATCAAGGACCCCACACAATACGCTCCGGTATCCGTCAATTTAGTAACGATGACAAGAAACAACACATACCAGGCTGAGACTGATACACCGTCTTCACTCAACAAGGGCAGGCACAGTATTTTTGCCACAAAGCCAAACAACAAAACGATGTAAATAAAACCAAATAAAGCCCGCATGATTTCATCCAGACTCTTCCTGCCCTCAAGCGCTGAGCCCAAGCGGGTGAGCATAAGCAATATGATCAGGGCAGCGATAGCCAGGCCGTCAGCGGCAGCCAATACCTCAGGGGAGGCCCCGTCCCGGTGACAAAACAAATAGCCAAGATAACAAATACTGACCGCCACGGTCTGGCAAATATAACGCCGTGATCCGGTCGCCCTTTTGAGCAATTGAAAATACTCGATTACGCCCAATAGGGAAACCGTCGCGATCAAACCGAAAAGCAAAAGGTGGCTATCCAGCACAAAAGCCAGCACCACCACTGCCCACAAAACCACTGTGCTCAGCAAACGGGATCCGAAGGTTTGTAGGCGGCTCTTCCCGGAGGATGCGGCGGACTTGGTATCAGCAGGTGGATCAGATGACATCGGAAGAATTACAAAATGAGAATGGCCGGATCCGTATTTTTAAACAATCGCTTTACCTGGTCTATTTTTATTATGGCTTTGATGCCACAGGCGCAGTCAGGGGAAAGCTATCTGATCCTGTTCTGGAACTAAAGAAAATTTGTTATTTCTTTGCCTCACCCTTTTTTCTTTCCTGCTTCCATAACTCATCCTCCAATTTACCAAAAGACGCATCCAGTTCATCAACGGCTTCAAGCAACGGCTTGAATTTTTCCCTTTGTTTAGTGCAAACCTCACGCAGAGGATCAAACAGCAGAACAAAATCCCGATAACCTTTATCCACTCCTTCAGTAAATGCCTTACGCAGAACATCGTGTAAGCGAGTGCGTTGGGCATCCAGCTCCTCGGAAAAAAAAGCGCGGATACGTGACGTCCCCTTGAAACCGGCAAAGGCCGCCCCCAGTAAAGCGAGTGCAGCCGCCCCAAACGCGATCATCTGATAGGGTGCCAAACCCTTCCACAACAGCCAAACACCGCCTACCAAACTAATCGCGCCGACAAACAAAAAACTGAACATTCGGCGGCGACGGCGACGGAACAATTTTCGCAAACCATCACACAGGTAGGGATTTTTCAACTCCCCGCTAGTCGCACCCTCGACCTGTGCCACCAATCTTTTGCGGCTGCCGCTCCAGTCAGGCTCCCCGGTTTTTCCCACACTGAGCTTTAATTTGAATTCGCTCTGCATGTCATCAGAAAGCTCATCCCACAACTGGCGAACGTCGTCCTCAGCTACAATAGCCGCTTCCTCGCAACTGCGTTTGACGTTTTCCAGAGTCGCCGAGCTGATAATTCGCTCGATCTCTATCGGTAGATCACCTGCCGCGCGCAGAGAGGACAGAATACCCATTTGACTGTCCAGTATCGGCTCCGTTTTCAAACGGGCGCTCATGAAAGCCGTATCAAAAGCGCCGAATACCGGATCAAATTTTCCTTCCGTTCGTGACTGCTGCTGTTCCGCTCTCTTTTCCAAAGTGGCGAACAATTCGTCATCGGCACGAATAATTTCTGCCGGAGTGTGTAATTTTTTCCGCACATCTTTGATGACCTCTTTAGCCAGCACACAGCTTTCATCCATTTTTGCCAAACGGCTCCCGGAACGATTAATCTCTTTCGTGAAATAACTTTCCAGTGCAATAAAACGGCTTTCTTCCAACAATCGCTCTTTGTCGAGACCGGAAGTTTTCGCGAGCAACGCTTTTTTGCCAGACACCGCAAACGTAGGGAAGTGAGTTCCGCAACGATTCATCGATGTGCGGCGTAAGTGCTCCAGTATAGCACTGATCTCTTCATCGGAGCGACGGTCACACTGCTGCAGAATCAGAACTATCTTGTCCTGCCATTTTTCATAAATGCGCTCCAGCATTTTCCAGGTCGTCGGACTCCAGGGGTCGGTAACTGGAAAAACCACCAGGACAAAATCCGCAGTGGGAATCATCTTCTCGATAATCTCATCTTGATGATACTTGATCGAACCGTCTCCCGGAACATCTACAATGGTGAAATCCTCTAGACACTTTATCGGGCGATAATGCTCGGACAGTGTGCCCGTCACATCAAAGTCATGCTCCTCCTTGCCGTGCTGATACACCGCAATTCGCCGTGAAGCGGGAAGTTTTTCATCAACCGGGCAGAGATCTTCTCCAAAAATGGCGTTGATCAGGGTCGATTTGCCAGTCCCCGCCTCTCCTATCACAACGTAGCGAAATGGCTCCTTCAAGCTGGCCAATGCATTCCGCAATTGAGTCGCACGGGCAGCGCCAAGATCGCTCTCTTCAGCCAACTGGGCCAAAGCCCCAATGGAGTCCCGCAGATTTGCACGTATATCGAAGTACTGTTGCCCGAGCATAAGTAGTTAAGTGCGCTTAAGAAACACGGGAACGGCAAGATTTCGAATGGAATTACACATTTTGACAAAAAAGAAGCGCCACCAGCTGCACTTTTCACCTTGAAACGATTATTGCAGACCGAAGTCGAATGACTTCGCTTGCTATCTGCTCACACGATGCGAAAAATGGATTCTGGTCAGCCTTCTCTATTATGTGATTCATTTGGGTCAAATTTTAATCTAGACTACTTTTTAATCCCCAATCCAACTCTGATCCGTGTCTTTTCAAGTTTTACCTGGCTCACCCCATCCCCTCGGCGCTCATGCCCTGCCCGGCAACGACGGCACGGTAAACTTCGCGATCTACTCACAACACGCGACAGCTGTAGATCTTTGTTTATTTGACCCTAAGGACTCCCAGATAGAAACGGCGCGAATCCGACTGACTCAACGATCCGGGTTCATCTGGCATGCTGAAATCAGCGGTTGCAGTCCTCTACAAAATTACGGCTATCGCCTGCACGGCCCGTGGAATCCCGAGCAAGGTCACTTCTTCAACCCCAACAAACTGTTGTTCGACCCCCTTGCGCGAGACTTTTCCGAAGCGGCGATTTTTCATCCCTCGATGCTGGCGACAGATCCATCGAACCACTCGAACGATCCATCAACTGCAAACCGCACAGACAGCGGGCCGCACGTGCCGCGCTCCGTGGTCATTGCCAACAACTTCGACTGGGAACAGGACCAATCGCCCGCCACCCCCTACGCCGACAGTCTGATCTATGAACTACATGTCAAAGGCTTCACCCAATTACACCCGGATGTCCCTGAACCATTGCGCGGCACTTATGCCGGCCTCGCCAACGATGCCGCCATTCAATATCTGAGCGATCTCGGAATCACGGCGGTTCAATTAATGCCGGTTCACTACCACCTGGACGATGATTTTCTGATTGATCGCGGCTTGGTCAATTACTGGGGATACAATACCGTCGGATTTTTTGCCCCTGATCCCCGATACGCCGCCGGGCCTGACTCGATCGCTGAGTTTAAAGGCATGGTCAAAGCGCTTCATCAGGCAGGAATCGAAGTCATCCTCGATGTGGTATTCAATCACACCGGTGAAGCCGGAGTCACCGGCCCTTCATGCTGCTTTCGCGGAATCGATAATCTGGTTTATTACCGCACCCAGTCAAAAAATCCCGGCGTTTATCAGGATTTCACCGGCTGTGGTAATACATTAAATACAACGCACCCCCAGGTCCTCCAACTCATCATGGACAGCCTGCGTTACTGGGTAAGCGAAATGCACGTCGACGGTTTTCGCTTTGATCTGGCAGTCACCCTTGGCCGTGAACCGACCAACTACAACCAGCATAGTGCTTTTTTCAAAGCCATCATGCAGGACCCGGTGCTGTCACAGGTGAAAATGATCGCCGAACCCTGGGATCTCGGCCGTGGAGGTTACCAAGTCGGACACTTCCCCTACGGATGGTCGGAATTGAATGGACGCTACCGTGACACCATCAGACGTTTCTGGAAGGGTGATCACGGAGTCCTTCCGGAGTTTTCATCCCGCCTCACCGGCAGTCAGGATCTGTACGGCCCGAGAAATCGATCCCCGCAGGCAAGTATCAATTTCATCACTTCCCACGACGGCTTTACCCTGCGGGATCTTGTCAGCTACAACCACAAACACAACGAAGATAACCTGGAAAATAATCGCGATGGCTCTGACCATGACATGACCTGGAATCATGGAGTCGAAGGGGAAACAGATGACCCTGACATACTGGCGCTACGCGAACGGCAACGGCGCAATTTTTTGACCACGCTACTACTGTCCCGGGGCGTTCCCTTTTTGCTGGCTGGAGATGAACTGGGCCGCACTCAAAACGGCAATAATAATGCCTATTGTCAGGACAATGAGCTGAACTGGATTGACTGGTCAAGCACCAGAACGGAATCAGACTTTCTCGAATTTGTGAAAAACCTGATCGCTTTTCGCAAACAATATCCCACCCTGCGACGAACGCATTTTTACTCAGGCAAACCCTCTGCCTCATCCGGCACCCCGGACATCGCTTGGTATCGACCCGACGGCGCCGACATGACACCCGGAGACTGGCACGCACAAACCGCCGGCGCCCTCAGCACCTTCCTGGACGGCCCCGTGACCACCCCCATTCTGCTGTTGTTGAATGCCCGGGCAGAATCCCTGACCTTTACCCTACCCGCTCCGCCCGCCTCCGACCTTAACGCTCATTGGCAATTGGAAATCGATACCGCCGACCCCCATGGCAAAGGCCGTAGTTCTGCCCTGGACGGCAAGTCCGTTTTGTCCTCCCGCGCCATACAAGTCTGGACTCTTCAACGAGTGGTTACAGGTGAGTGAGCTGCTCCTTTCGGTCACAAACCACAAGTCGCCTCGCATTCAACCTTTATGCAGCGCCATTCGAGGCAGCCCCCGCGTTTTCCCTAAATAAGCCTTGGCAGAGCAAATAAACGTGTTATATCAACGGATCAAGATTCCTTGATATAACATTATTACCTACTGCTATGCTATTCTCCGACTCATCCTTATCCCGTTCCGGGCTCCTGTTATCTGCTGCTCTTTTCAGTGCCAGCTTCCATTCTGCATACGCTGCGGACGAAACAAAAAAAACCGAAGACGCTATCGTGACCACCACTACCGAGGTGGACAAGGATAACGAAATCGAAAAAACGATCTGGGTGGCAACCAAATCACCCAAGGCAGAATCCGCTGTATCTCCTTCCGTAGATGTTGTTTCCGGAGGCGAATTGAAAGTCCGTCAGCTCTACCAACTGGAAGACGTGCTCAGCTTCATGCCGGGGGTATCGGTGGTTCAGACTGGCCAAACCGGTGCGCAAACTTCCTTATTCATCCGTGGCATGGAAAGTAATCACACGGTGACTTTGTTAAATGGGCGCCGTTTGGCACCCGGACTGTCCGGTGACTACAATCTCGGACTGCTCGACACTACCTTTTTAGAAAGCGTGGAACTCTACCGAGGGCCTATTTCTTCTCTCTACGGATCGGATGCCATCGCCGGTGCTCTCAACTTGCGCATGGCCGACGCCCGTCAAGTTGGAGACGGCACACAAAGCAAGGTGTTTGCTGAAGGCGGTTCCTTTGATACCATCCGCGCTGGATCGCAGATTACTTATGGCCAAGGCCCCCTCGGCGTTGTCTTTGATGTGTCTTTCCTCGATACCGCTAACGACCAACCTAACAACGATTTTCGCAATTTGAATCTGCGATCCAACATCGCCCTCGAAATCGCTGATGGTGTAACTCTCGACCTGCTTGCTTACTTGCAAGACTCACAACTCGAAGTCCCGGGTTCAACCCTCAGCACTTTCTATCCAGAAAACCAGCTCAACGACAACCGCAGCTGGCTGCTTTCTCCTCGCCTGACCATCGAACGTGACAGCTGGGATCTAGGCGCTTATTATTCCTACAACTCGAGCCGTCTCAATGCGACACGTGATGTGTTCCTGCAGGACAACCGGCTTGAGCAAACTTCGAATGAAGTCGAAGTGAAGCTCAACATTCACCCGACCGACAATGGCATTTACACTGTAGGCCTTGCTTATTTTGATTATGATTTTTCCCGTGACCCACTGGTGCCCGGAGCATTCAATAC
>JAADHD010000141.1:10830-17940 GCA_013152075.1 Verrucomicrobiota bacterium
CTGCTCGCCAGTGCTCGTTGGGACGAACACGATTCCTTTGACAGCAAAGGCACCTACTCGATTCAGCTTGCCCACCAGGTCGAAGCTACCAACACACAACTATTCGCCAAAGTTGCCACAGGTTACAAAGCCCCTTCGGGTCAGGACTTTCTATTCCTCGATCCCTCGGTCGATCCCAATTCTCTTTCGCCGGAAGAAAGCCTCTCATTCGAATTCGGCATCCGTCAGGCTCTTCCCAATCAAATCGGCAATGTCTCATTGGTCTATTTCAACACCGAGCTGGAAAACCTCATCGACTCAACAGGCTTCCCCGCTTTCCCAACAGCGGTTGATACCAAGATGGATGGCTTCGAATTTGGTCTGGATTTGACCCCAGTGGACGGCCTGACTCTTTACACCAATTACACTTATCTCAATGCAGTCATCACTCGTGGGCAGTATTTCGATGGATTCGGTGGCGGGCCAGGCGACCGCCTTCCACGACGGCCGCGTCACACCCTGAACGCCGGGGTGATCTACCGCACTCTGGACTGGAAGATAGGAGCTGAAGTCCGCGGCGGCTACGATCGTCTTGATGGACCGAATGTTATCCTTGGTGATTACACTGTCGCACGAGTGTATGGCAGCTACTATCTGCGCGATAACGTTGAGCTTTTTGCACGAATGGAAAATGTATTCGACCAAAATTACCAGACCACGACTGGCTACCAGGCACGTGGATTTGGTGCATTCGGCGGAGTGCGTTTCCAGTTCTGAGCCTGCTTTGAAATTAGCGATGACAGCATACTGGCGTCATCGCAGACTTTTGGAATCAAGGGGTGCAGAATTGCCTATACACTGCATAGTTCCCTTGATTTCATGTCTGAACATCCACTACAAAAATTAATTCGTGACCGCATCATCGTGCTCGATGGTGCGATGGGCACCACCATTCGCGAGTATGGTCTCGATGAAGCCGCCGCCCGGGGTGAGCGCTTTACAGACAACAACAAGGATCTGCTGAATAACGGCGACATCCTTTCGCTCACTAAACCGGACGTCATCGCCGACATCCACAAACGTTTCTACGAAGCCGGCTCTGACATTGTCGAGACCAACACCTTTTCAGCCACCTCTCTCGCCCAGTCGGAATTTTTTGTGCCCGATCCCCGTGAAACCGGTGGACGCAAAGACCCGGAATTTTTTGACAAGGAAATCTGTAACAACTCCTTCCTGCTCGACCTCGCTTGGGACATCAATGTGAAGTCATCCCAACTGGCTCGCATCGAAGCGGATAACGCCGAAGCCAGCGGCAAGGCCCGCTATGTTGCCGGCGCGATCGGACCGATGACGGTGTCCCTGAGCAACTCTCCCGATGCCGATGACCCGGGATTTCGAGTCGTCAATTTTGATCAGGTGGCGGAAGCGTATCGTCATCAGATTCGTGGCCTCATTGAGGGCGGCTGTGACTTGCTGATGGTCGAAACCATCTTTGACTCCCTCAACGCCAAAGCTGCCTTGGTTGCCATCCGTGAAGTTTACGACGCCGACGGCATCGAGCTGCCAATCATTATCTCGGCGGCGGTCGGTCGCGGTGGTGAAACAATGATTTCCGCGCAAAAAGGCGAAGCGCTGTGGAATGCGGTGTCCCACGTCAATCCACTCGCGGTTGGCCTGAACTGTTCGCTTGGCCCTGACCTGATCCGCCCTCACCTAGTCGATCTGTCTGCCGTTGCCGGCACCGCAGTCTCGGTTTATCCAAATGCCGGTCTGCCCAATCCGCTTGCTCCCACGGGATTCGACCTCGAACCCAGCGACATGGAAAAATGGCTGGATGAATTTGCCGGCGATGGACTGGTCAACTTTATCGGCGGCTGTTGTGGCAATACTCCAAAACATATCGCCGCGATCGCCAAGGTCGCCGAACGTCACGCACCACGTGAAATCCCAACGCCGGAACCACTCATGCGATTGAGCGGATCGGAAGTTTACAACCACACCGCCGACAAGGGTTTCCTGATGGTCGGGGAAAGAACCAACGTGGCCGGCTCACCGCGCTTTGCTCGTCTGATCAAAGAAGGCAAACTCGAAGAGGCTGTCGCCATCGCCCGTCAACAAGTCGAAAACGGCGCACCCGTCATCGACATCTGCATGGACGAAGGCATGATCGACGGTGTCGAGATGATGACCACCTTTCTCAACCTGGTCGCGGGTGAACCCGACGTCGCCGCCGTTCCGATCACCGTGGACTCTTCCAAGTTCGAAGTATGTGAAGCCGGATTAAAATGCCTGCAGGGCAAAGGAATCGTCAATTCGATTTCGCTCAAGGAAGGAGAAGAAACTTTTAAGAAAAACGCCCGTACCATTCAGAAATACGGCGCCGCCGCAGTGGTGATGGCTTTTGACGAAGAAGGTCAGGCCGCTTCTTACGAGGAGAAAATCCGCATCTGCGAACGAGCTTACCGGATTCTCGTAGACGAAGTCGGATTTAATCCCCAGGACATCATTTTTGATCCCAACATCCTCACCGTCGCCACCGGCATGGAGGAGCACAACAACTACGCCGTCGACTTCATCGAGGCCACCCGCTGGATCAAACAAAACCTGCCAGGCGCAAAGGTCAGCGGCGGGGTGAGTAATATTTCTTTCAGCTTTCGCGGCAATAATACTGTGCGTGAGGCCATGCACTCCGCCTTCCTCTACCACGCCACCCGTGCCGGTATGGATATGGGAATCGTCAATGCGGGCATGCTTGAAATCTACGACGACATCCCGAAAGGCCTGCTCGACAAGGTCGAAGATGTTCTGCTCAACCGTAGTCCGGAGGCCACTGATATCCTTCTTGATTACGCCGAAGAAATCAAAAACGAAGGCGGCGATAAAAAGAAAGCCGGTAGTAAAGCCAATCTTGAATGGAGAGAAGGCAGCGTCGAAGGTCGAATCTCCCATGCTCTGGTCAAGGGGATCACGGATTTCATTGAAGCTGACACTGAAGAAGCCCGCGCTTCACTCGGCAAGCCACTCGACGTGATCGAAGGCCCACTGATGTCGGGCATGAAAGTCGTGGGTAAATTATTTGGTGACGGCAAAATGTTCCTGCCCCAAGTAGTCAAAAGCGCGCGAGTGATGAAAAAGGCGGTCGCGTATCTGACTCCCTTCATGGAGGCCGCCAAAGCAGCAAGCGGCGAAATCAGCAAAGCCACGGTCTTCGTCATCGCCACAGTGAAAGGCGATGTGCATGACATCGGGAAAAATATCGTCGGCGTAGTTCTCAGCTGTAATGGCTACGAAGTTCACGACCTCGGCGTGATGGTCGATTGCGAAACCATTTTGTCCAAAGCAAAAGAGCTCAATGCCGACATCGTTGGCATGAGCGGACTCATCACCCCCTCCCTGGATGAGATGATCTTCAACGC
This sequence comes from Verrucomicrobiota bacterium, assembly GCA_013152075.1. GTDB lineage: Bacteria > Verrucomicrobiota > Verrucomicrobiia > Verrucomicrobiales > DEV007 > JAADHD01. The sequence goes on from JAADHD010000141.1 coordinate 14,226, forward strand.
CAAGGAAATGGAACGGCAAAAATTCACCGTTCCCATGCTGGTAGGCGGGGCCACCACCAGCCGCGCTCACACTGCCATCAAGATTTCCGAGCACTACAGCGGACCAGTGGTGCAAGTCGGGGACGCTTCCCTCGTCGTCGGTGTCTGCAACAGCCTGCTCTCGGACAACCTGCGCGCAGACTTTTTGGCTGATCACGAAAAACAAGAAATCTATGAACGCGAGTTGTTTGCCAACAAAGGCAGCAGCGCAAAATACCTCAGCATCGACGAAGCGCGGAAAAACAAATTTCAAGTCGACTGGAAAGAAGAGGATCTGCCCCAGGCTCCCGAGATCGGCACCCATCTCTGGGACCCCGTGCCTTTGACAGAGATCGTCGAGATGATTGACTGGAGTCCTTTTTTCCACAGCTGGGAATTACGCGGGGTTTATCCAAAAATTCTCAGCCATGAAAAATATGGCGAGCAGGCTACGGAGCTTTACAACGATGCTTTGCGGGTGCTGGATGATCTCATCAAAAATGATCGCGTTCATGCCCGCGCCACCTGGGGGGTTCATCCTGCCAACAGCATCGGTGATGACATCGCCGTTTATACCAATGAAAGTCGTGATGAGGAACTGGCCCGCTTTCATTTTTTGCGTCAGCAGAAAGAAAAAATCAAAAAGGACAGCCCCTATCAATGCCTGGCTGATTTCGTAGCTCCGCTCGATAGCGGAATGAAAGATTATCTTGGCACCTTCGCAGTGACCGCTGGGCAGGAGGTCGATGATTACGCAGAAACTTTCAAACAAACCGGTGACGACTACACCGCCATCATCATCCAGGCACTGGCAGACCGGTTCGCCGAAGCCCTCGCCGAACTGATGCACAAACGTGTGCGTGACGAGATCGGATTCGGTCTGAACGAAAAGTTATCTGTCGATGATCTGATCAGGGAACGTTATCGCGGCATCCGGCCCGCAGCCGGTTACCCCGCTTGTCCCGACCATACGGAAAAAAGCGTTTTATGGGACGCTCTCGATGTCGAAGCACAAACCGGTATCACACTCACCAGTTCCTACGCCATGTACCCCGGCAGCTCGGTCAGTGGACTCTACTTTTTCCATCCGCAAGCTCGTTATTTCAACGTCGGCAGAATCCTGCCGGATCAACTTGAAGATTACGCTAAACGCAAAGGCATCGCCATCGAAGAAGCCGAAAAATGGCTAGCGCCTAATCTGGCGGAGTAGCGTAACAACAAAAGAAGCTGGAGGCTTCTGCTGAACCATGCGATGAGTAGAATCGGTATTGTAAAGAATCATGCTACGCCTCATTATTATATTTCTTATATTGAGCACTTCCTTTCATGCTCAGGGAGAAGTTAAAGAATACCCAGAATCGGGCGACTACGTGATTCTTCTTCACGGAATCATGAGCTCTAAAAACGCCCTGACCCCAGCGGCAAAATATTTTCGGAAACAGGGATTACACGCTATTGTCGTGCCCTATCCTTCACGGAAAATCTCAATTGAAACCGCCGCTGAACAAATACTTTTACCCGCCATTCACCAATATTGCACCGACCCATCCAAGCGTATCCATTTTGTTGGCCACTCAATGGGAGGCATCGTCATTCGATATTATCTAGCCAAACACCTGCCGCCAAATTTGAACCTGGGACGTGTAGTGCTGATTGCCGCACCTAACCATGGCAGTGAACTAGCTGACATTTTTAGCGATAACTCATTAGCTGAAGGCATCTTTGGGCCTGCATTAAATGATTTGAAAACCAGTGCCGACAGTCTCCCCAACCGTCTGGGCCCGGCCGATTACAACCTCGGCATCATCATGGGCAAAGCCGCCCGCATTCCATGGTTAAGCAAACAGCTGCCGGAAGACGATGATTGGGTCGTCAGTGCCAACGGCGGAAAAATCAAGGGCATGAACGACTTCATACTCATCAATGGCATGCACGCTTCTCTCAAACGCTCACCGGAAGTATTTTACCAAACCTATCATTTCCTGCAATCCGGACGATTCAACGACAAGCCTCCAACAAAAGTCATTCGAAAGCATATTAGATTTCGGAACTTAAAATATCCGGCGGGTTAGCCTCTTTCTGCTAACTGAAGTGGCACTATTACATTCCAATTTTCATCGCCATGAAATTTTCATTCGGACTTACCTTCGAACTGTTTTTTACCAAAATGCTGATTTCTGCAAATTAGCTGCGCAAAATTCGACGTCACCGCGGCCGCGGCATATTGCGGATGTAAGCTTCCCGCATTTCGCGTAGCTTGGCCATGTGCTCGGTTTCTTGGCTCTTCCTCTTCTCATGAAGCTCGGTGAAATCATTATTCACACCGTATTTCCGCCAGGGGCCTTGCGGCACTTCGCTCACATCGACGAATCGCCAGTCACAGCGCTCTCCACTGCGCATCATTAGAAAATCGCGCACCGCCGGCGACACATCGAGGCCGGCGCCACCGTTGCCATTCGTCTTCGGTCGCTTGTTTCCAAATACATATTGATAATCATTGGTGACAAACGGCCCGACATCTTCCCATTGGGCAAAACACACTCGCGAGCCTTTACGAATCGCCAACCAACGTCCTTTCAACACCGTGTGAGCCGCCCGCTGATAAGTTTTTTTGAACCACGGAATCACATGCGGAGCCTCCGCTTTAGTGCCAGTAGCTCCCGAGCGAATATCCGTATAGGGCAAAGCGATGTAAAAAGGATTCAAACCCGGCACAAATGCCTTCGGCCGAAAATCCCAGGCTCGGGCAGAGGGGTCGGGATTGTCAAAACCACCAAAATTGGTTTTCCAGTTTCGGTCCCAGGCACTCATGTGATTTGGAGTCGGATTTTTCGGCGTCGGTTCTTCACCAATCCAGAACACCGTGGTGACAATTTGACGTTTCCAGGGATAGCGGGTGTAAGTCGTACGCGGCCGGGTGGGCGCAAATACACGCGGCAGGGTTGAAACCGCGTAGGCACTGGTGGGATGAGGTAAGGTGCCCGGCAATCCGTATCTTTCCTTAGCTGAGCGATTGATCGGAAGAACGGCCGAAGCGTCGGTAGATGTCGGATTTCCAGACGAACGAACGGGCTGCACTGACGGAGTCAGATTCTGGGCAAATCCCACCCCCACCATGCAAATGATGAGCACTATCGTGAGCTCAACAACTCGCAGCCATCCAGGCGCTGTCATAAGGGGTATCATGGGTTATCAGGCAGCAGGATTTCTTCACAAAATCCCGCAAATGGACAATCAGTATAAGTCCTCTGCCGATCAAACGCGACTTAAAACGGTGTCCCGAACCCAGTTTTTGTCATCTCGCTCGGGATAATCGAGCGTGTAGTGCAATCCCCGGCTTTCCGTGCGCTGGGCGGCATTATCGACGATTAAAGTCGCCACCTGCACCAAATTACGCAATTCCAGCAATTCCGAGGTCACCTTGAAATTCCAGTAAAACTCCTGCACTTCCCGGCTCAGATTCTGTAAGCGCGTCGCTGCCCGCTGCAGCCGTTTGCCAGTGCGCACAATGCTGACGTAATCCCACATCAGTCGGCGAATCTCATCCCAGTTGTGATAAATCACCACCAACTCATCCACATCACTGACATTCCCACTAGTCCATTCGGGTAGATCAAAAGATTCCGTCCGACGATCCACCGGCAGACGTTCCAATATATCTTTCACCGCCCGACGCGCCACCACCGCCCCTTCGAAC
>JAADHD010000141.1:17950-21541 GCA_013152075.1 Verrucomicrobiota bacterium
GAGTTACTGGCTAGGCGATTGGCCCCGTGCAATCCCGTGCAGGCGACTTCTCCCACCGCCCACAGACCAGGCAAACTGGTCGCTCCATTTACACTGGCCTTCACCCCACCACACTGATAATGAGCCGCCGGCACCACCGGGATCGGTTCTTTTTCAGCATCGATTCCGAGGCTCAGACAGGTATCGTAGATATTGGGAAAGCGATCTTTCACAAAACCTTTCGGCTTGTGGGTGGTATCCAGATACACACAAGGAGCACCGGTTATTTTGATCTCACGATCAATCGCACGCGCCACGATATCTCTCGGCGCCAACGATTTTCTTTCATCGTAACGAGCCATGAACTCCTTGCCGTCCTGACCCACCAGCACACCGCCTTCACCGCGCACCGCTTCGGAAATCAGAAAAGATTTTTCATCCGGATGATACAGGCAGGTCGGATGGAACTGGATAAACTCCATGTTGGAAATCTTTGCACCCGCTCTCCACGCCATCGCCACCCCGTCACCGGTCGCCACTTTAGGATTGGTCGTATAGAGATAAACACGCCCGCAGCCGCCGGTGCATAAAACAACCCGATCTGATCTCAAAGTCTCCACTGCTCCACTGTTTTCATCCAACACATACAGCCCAAGACAGCGGGGAGGTGAAGCAAAACCAAGCCGGCGCGTGGTGATCAAATCGATGGCGAAATGATGCTCCATGACATCGATGTTAGGATTTTTTGCCACCGCTTCCAGAAGACGAGTCTCGATTTCCAAGCCGGTCGTATCCTTGGAATGTAAAATGCGCCGTTTCGAATGCCCGCCTTCCATACCCAGGGAAAAACCGTCATTGTTTTTGTCACGATCAAAACTCACTCCCATAGCCACCAGATCTTCAATAGCCTGAGGCCCTTCGCTCACAATGGTGCGCACCACTTCTTCTTTACACAAACCAGCACCAGCAATCAAAGTATCCTCAACATGTAAATCAAATGAGTCTTCCTCACTCTTAACACAAGCGATCCCTCCCTGCGCTTTAGCGGTATTGCAGTCCCCACGATCCCGCTTGGTCACGATGGCAACGCGACCGCTCTCAGCGGCACGCAAAGCAAAACTCAGCCCGGCAATCCCGCTTCCCACGACTATAAAATCGTAATTTTTCATCCTTTTCTCACTACATCGTATTCCACCTGATACTTCACTTCTCTTCCCTCCAGCACAAATTGTCAATCAGGCGCGTGGAACCAAAAAACACTGCCACTGCCACCAACAAAGCATCTGTCACCTCATCAAGCACCTGCAAGGTGTCGGGATGGACCACCTCTACATAATTCGGTATGGCTGAAGGAGATTCCATCAACCTTTTTTCCACGTGAGCCTGTATATGCTCTGCATTGCGTTCACCGTCACCCAACATCTTCCCTGCTTCCAACAAGGCCTGTCTCAATACCACTGCTTCCTGACGATGATCAGAACTCAGGTTCAGATTACGGGTGCTCATTGCCAGACCGTCATCTTCCCTCACAATCGGGCCACCTATGATTTCTATCGGGTAATTCAAATCGCGCACCAGGCGGCGAATGATGGCCAGTTGCTGAAAATCTTTTTCTCCAAAAACAGCCGCCTGGGGCTGAATCAAGTTGAACAACTTACTAACGATAGTGCACACACCATCAAAATGAACTGGTCGAGTCCGGCCGCATAAACCCGAGGATAACTTTACCTCAGTCACTTTCAGCGAAGCGTCTTTGGCATACATCACACCAGCTTCGGGCACGAACAGCACGTCCACTCCGCTCTCCTCACAACCTTGACGGTCTTGATCCAGAGTCTTCGGATAAGCGGCCAAATCTTCACCCGGCCCAAACTGGGTAGGGTTGACGAATAAACTAACCACAACCTCGCCCTCCTCACCGGCTCGCTTCTTCGCGATGTCCATCAAACTCAAATGCCCCTGGTGCAATCCGCCCATCGTCGGCACCAGAATACGCGACCGACCTGCGGCCGCTTCCTGTTGAACCCATTGCTGCAATTCATCTATTTGTTGAAACTCTATCACGACTTGATATCTCTCCTTTCGAAATTCATCCACCCGAGAACAAAGCCCGTCAAGCCAATGCCGATCAACCAGGCCCAATTTTCGAAAACCTTCAGCCAGGGAATATCCTGATATTGCGAATACACCCACATCTGCATGCGCGGTGTCACAAACCAATCTCGATATTCCTTGAACAAAGGGAACAAGGGGAAATTTGCCAGCACAAAATCGGCCATCACCACCGCCAGAGTGATGATGGTAGCCGCCGCTGGCTTGATTCTCATGCAGGACAACATAAATGCAAAGCTGGTCAGGGGCAGATAAGAGATCACCAGAAAAAACGGCATCAGGTAAAATCGCTGTAGACCCTCCCCCCATTCAAAAATCGATACGCGTGGCATTTCCGGCGTCATCACCACATAACCCCCACCCCAACCGCGTTCGATAATTCCCACCGCCAACGCACTGGTAGATATAAAGAGAAACAAAGACAAAGCATAGATCTGACAGGAAAGAAACTTCACCATCAACAACCGCAGCCGTGAAACGGGTCGCGCCAACAACAGCCGCAAATTGCCATCTTCACTCTCCTTGGCCACGATGTCGCCGGATACCAACGACAAAAATGGTGCCCCCAATAGAAACACGGTGCCGCCCACCAAAATAAATCCCAATGTGATTCCGGAAAAATACTGGTCAAAGCCGCCAGCTACTTTCTCAATCCAAGCCTGCAAGCCTCTCTGCACGCTTGGCCGATTCAACAAAAACAATACCAAACCTTCAACCAGCAGGAAAACCGCAAAACCAATATACGTGCGTGGCCGCGCGAACATACGGTATAACTCCCATTTTAATAAACGTAGGAATTCCATCATAGTCCCTCATCCCCCTCTTCACGCCTGACCCTCATGTAAAGATCCTCCAGTGAGGCTTCCACCCGGGTCACCTGCCTCACCTTCAGCCCAGCCGCGACCAATGCCGACACCAAGTCGGAAATATCATCTTCACGTGACCACTGCACGGTCTGCTCAGCTGCATCGGCAACACCGCCACAATCCTTAACCACTCGCTCCAGCCCCTCCCACTTATCCACTTCTATCTTATAAGTCATTGTCTCCTGCTCCAAGCCCCGGCAACTACCTTCGTAAACCATTTGCCCATTACGCAGAATCACAATCCGGTCACAAGTCTGCTCAACTTCCGATAACAGGTGTGAGTTCAATAAAATAGTTACCCCAAAATCATCCCGCAGGGCAAACAACTGTTTGCGGAACTCAATGATCCCATCGGGATCCAGGCCATCGGTCGGCTCGTCGAGCAATAACATCTCCGGCCTCGGCAACAGGGCCTGCGCTAAGGCAAGTCTCTGCCTCATCCCGTGACTGTAAGTGTTCACCTTGTGATAAATGCGATCCACAAGCCCCACCCATTCCACCATCTCCTGCATTTCTTTTTTAGGCACGCCTCCGGAAAACGCAGTCAACACTTGCAGGTTTTTCCACCCACTGAGGTAATCATAAAAACTCGGCGCTTCAAAAATCGCCCCGGTCTTGCGCATCGCCAACTCCC
>JAADHD010000132.1:0-10753 GCA_013152075.1 Verrucomicrobiota bacterium
CGTCAGCCAGCGTCTTACCGGCGATCAATATCACCGGTAATATAATCGGAGCCAAAGCAAGCCACAATGGAGGAAGGTTTTTTTGCGCCCCGGAATCGTCGGAAATCGCTTCCGGCATTTCATCAGTATTACGAACCGGAATCACCCAGCGTTTGTTGGCCCACACCGCATAAGAGTATCCAGCAGTGACGGCAAATATTCCCACCACCAGACCTCCAAGCATCATATTCCCGATGCCAACACCAAGTTCAATCGCAACAAAGATCGGCCCCGGAGTCGGCGGCACCAAAGAGTGCGCCATGGTGCCTCCGGCTACGATGGCCAGAATATAGAGTAGATAATTTTTCCCGGTGCGTATCCGCATCGCCTTACCCAAAGGCATTAGCAGATAGAACACGGTGTCGAAAAAAACCGGTATCGCCAGAATGAAGGAACTCACAGTGAAAGCGGCCGGCGTGCGCTTTTCTCCGAACACGTTACGAATCCAGTTCACAATGGTTTCGGCCGCACCACTGTCGAGCAGGCACTTTCCAATGATCGATGCCATGGCGATCAGGATGCCTATTTTTGCAGCACCTGCGCCGAAACCTTCGGTAACTCGAAAGACAAACAGTTTGCCTGCCATTTTATGGGCTTCCCCGGCATCCATTCCTGAAGAGATATAAAACTGCTCCAACACTTCCGGAGAAGTCATCGCCGCGACCGCCAAAGCGGCAAAAACCAATGCCAGAAAAGCGTGCAGACGTAGGAACAAAATCCCTCCGACCACAATCGCCATTCCGACGGCCAATATAAAAAAGGGGTTCAAAATACAAGGGGCAGAATTAAGAAATCAGGAGTCAGAGTTCTTTGTTAAACGGATGCACAGGAAACTGCGAGAACATTTTCACTGGATATTGGCATCTGATGATCCATTCTTAATCACTTATGTCGAATACTACCCGTGATCCCAGTCAACTCCGCAGCGCTCGTTGGTTTGCTCCTGACGACCTGCGCAGCTTCGGACATCGCTCCCGGATCAAGCAGATGGGGGTCGACACGCCAGAATACCAAGGCAAACCGCTGATCGGGATTATCAATACTTGGTCGGACATGAACACCTGTCACACCCACTTTCGTGATCGGGCGGAAGACGTGAAACGCGGCGTCTGGCAGTCCGGAGGTTTCCCGATGGAGATTCCGGTGATGGCCATATCGGAAACATTTATGAAACCCACCTCCATGTATTATCGCAATCTGTTGGCGATGGAAGTGGAGGAATTGCTGCGTTGTTATCCCATCGACGGCGCGGTTCTCATGGGAGGTTGTGACAAAACCACCCCTTCCCTGATCATGGGAGCCACCTCGGCCAACGTGCCAAGCATTTTCCTGCCTGCAGGCCCTATGCTCAAAGGGTGCTGGAAAGGGGAAACCCTCGGCTCGGGATCTGATGTGTGGAAATACTGGGCCGAACGCCGTGCTGGAAACCTTTGCGAGGATTCCTGGAACGAACTCGAAGACGGCATCGCGCGCTCACCCGGCACCTGCATGACCATGGGAACCGCTTCCACGATGATGGCCATCGCTGAAGTATTGGGTTTGAGTCTGCCAGGTTCATCTTCGATTCCTGCCGTACATTCCGCGCACAACCGTATGGCCAGCGCCTGCGGCCGACGGATCGTCGATCTTGCCTGGGACGAAATCAAACCGCGTGACCTACTGACCCCTCAAGCCTTCGATAATGCCATCACCACCGACATGGCGCTGGGCGGATCAACCAACGCCATCATTCATCTGATCGCCATGGCGGGTCGAGCCGGACACCAACTGGACCTCGAACGCTTTGACGAGATTTCACAAAAAACACCGCTCATAGCCAACCTGCGTCCCTCCGGTGAATACTTGATGCCTGACTTCCACGATGCGGGCGGACTTCCCGCAACCCTGAACCAAATCAAGGATCTATTACATCTGGATTGCCAGACGGTCAGCGGTTTTACCCTAGGGGAAAACATTGCCAAGGCAGAAGTGATTGACGACAAGATCATTCGTCCGCTTAATAATCCCGTCTCTGAAACCGGCGGCACCTTTGTCCTGCGAGGCAACCTCGCTCCTGACGGTTGCGTGATCAAACCTACCGCGGCCGAACCACGACTGCTGAAACATCGTGGACCAGCGATCGTATTTAAAGATTACAAAGACCTCAAAGCGCGCCTGAACGATGAATCCCTCGGACTGACCGCCGATCATGTCATCGTGCTGCAAAATGCCGGCCCCATCGGTGGCCCCGGCATCCCGGAATGGGGAATGTTGCCTATTCCGGACAAGTTGCTCAAGGAAGGTGTGCGTGACATGGTGCGCATTTCCGATTCACGCATGTCCGGCACTTCTTACGGAACCTGTGTTCTGCATGTCGCACCCGAGTCAGCTATCGGCGGCCCACTGGCGCTGGTTCAAAGCGGTGATTTCATTGAGCTCGACGTCGATGCCCGGCGCATTCATCTCGACATCAGCGATGAAGAAATGGCCGAAAGACGATCCAAATGGGTTCCGGCAGAGCCGCGATTCCAACGCGGTTACGGCAAACTGTTTACCGAACAAATCACCCAGGCCAACGAAGGCTGCGATTTTCAAATTCTCCACGACGGCCCCGAAACTCCCGATCCAGAAATCCATTAACGTCATCACGTCTGTTGATTTTCAAAATGTAGAACTGATCTTCACACATCTCTATTTTTTCGGCACTTCTGCAGATGCGGAACCAAATAAACTACAGCCTACTGCCTAAACAACTATAGCCCTTCTTATGAAATCATTATTACTCACCACACTCCTCTTTTGCTGCTCTTTATCAGCCCTGCATAGCCAGGATAAACCTAACATCGTGCTCCTGCTGTCCGACGACCAGGCATGGACGGACTACGGTTTCATGGGACATGACAGCATCAAAACGCCGCATCTTGACCGTCTGGCTTCACGCTCTGCTGTATTCAAACGTGGCTACGTTCCCGTCGCCCTCTGCCGCCCCTCGTTGATGACACTGATCTCCGGTCTTTATCCCCATGTGCATCACGTGACCGGCAATGACCCAACGCCATTGAAACCAAAAAATGACGCCAAATACAATCAGTTGCGCGCTGACTTGATCTCCAACATCGATAAACACCCGGTCTTGCCAAAACTGCTCGCAAAACAAGGATACATCAGCCACCAAAGCGGCAAGTGGTGGGAAGGAGACCCCAAGCGCGCCGGATTCACCGAAGGAATGACTCGTGGTTTCCCCAAACCCGGTGGCCGTCACGGCGATGACGGACTAAAAATTGGTCGTGAAGGAATGGAACCCGTCTTTGATTTCATTGACCGGGCCGCTGAAAAAAAGAAGCCTTTTTTCATCTGGTATGCACCCTTCCTGCCACATTCACCTCACAATCCCCCGGAACGACTTCTAAAAAAATACCAGCAGGAAGGTCGACCCGAATCGATCGCCAAATATTACGCCATGGTCGAATGGTTCGACGAAACCTGTGGACAACTGATTGATCACATCGATTCCAAAGGACTCACAAAAAACACGCTCTTTGTCTATCTCAGTGACAATGGTTGGGTGCAGAACCCGAAGAGCAAAGGTTTTATGACCGGCTCCAAACAAGCACCGCAGGAAGCCGGGGTACGTCAACCCACCATGTATAGCTGGCCAACTAAAATCAAAGTCGGTGATTACTCCGATGTCATCACCAGCCTCGACTTCATGCCCACCGTGCTCAGCGCAGCTGGCGCCGAGATTCCAAAATCCCTGCCCGGCATCGACCTGATGCCGCTTTTAACGGAAGGCAAAAAACTCGACCGCGAAGCCATCTTCGGCGAAAGTTTTGCCCACGACGTTGCCGATGTAAACGATCCCGAAGCTTCACTGCTCTACCGCTGGTGCATCGAAGGTAAGTGGAAGCTGTTGCTGACCTACGATGGCAAAATCGGTCGTTATGGCAGGATTCACAAACGCGAAAATCCCGAACCCATGCTGACAGATCTCTTGGCTGATCCCAACGAAACCACCAACCTCGCCGAGAAAAATCCCGACGTAGTCAAACGACTGGCCAAACGCATTGATCAAAACTGGCATTTAAAAACCGCCAAGCTGATGGGGAAATTGCCGGAATAGTTTGAGTAAACCTTCGCCCAACGAAATTCCCTGACAGGAGAAAATGCGATAGGCCAGGGTGGCAACCCTGGGGACCCGCACATTTTACAGCCGCCCTGAATGGGCGGAATAAGAATTTTCTTTTTTGAAACATGCAGGATATCGCCCATTCAGGGCTAATATTTATTTCGTAATTTACCCAGGGCTTCGCCCGCGGGCTATCTCATATGGCACCGATGGTGCCAGGCTTTGAGAACAGAAAAAACACCAAGCTAATGGAGAAGTCGCCAAGTAACGACTGCTACCATTCCTAATTTCTAATTCTTAATTCCTAATTATTCCCCTCCCTGCTTCTCCCGCCACGCATCCACACTCGGCAGGTGATACATCGAGAACGAAGTCTGAATCGGATAATTACACACACAGCTGGAAGAAAAACACGGCACGTTGAGTAAACCGTCAGCCGGAACAAAACTGTTCGAACATCCACTACGCAAATTTCTTATCGCATAACGCTTTCCCGTATTCTTATCAAAATAAGCTGCAGTGCTATCCCTGACAAATACCAGACTCGCACTACCCACTGCGTAATTGCAGCCTCCCGATTTTTTGAACGCTCGTTCTTTACCGATAATCTTCCCCGTCATCAATTCGTGAGTATTCCCCGCCTGGTTAATGAAGGTCTTATCATCTTGACTGACCATCAGGGGCTGGTGACCACATCTCTCGTTTTTCCAAAGCACCTCACCGCTGCTTAATTTCAAGCCCACAGTATCCGGGCCCCTACCTGCGAGCACCAAGCCCAACTTGGGAGCTGCCGCCACCCAGTCATCTTTGCCCCGCAACTCATAAACACCCAATGATTTAAAAGCATTGGGAGCCTGAGTGATCGCATGAGTCCATAGCTCCTTCCCACTTCGGCCGTCCAGGCAGATAAGGGTTCCTGCCAGCTTGCTGGTATCATCCCCACGCCGATTCATCGCTTTCACTGTTGTCGGTGCATGTGAATCAATGCAAAGCACACGTCCGTCCGCAAGCGCAATGGATGAAGTGCTGTAACGGTGTTTGGCCGGACGACTCCACAGCTGTTTGCCGGTCTTGCGGTCGACAGCGATGAGCAGCTGACTATCCCATCGGCCTTCGGTGAGCTTGAAATTATCATTGTCACGCAAGCCGATCACAATCAAATCTCCGTCCACCCGGATGTCCGATGCTGAAGCTGGTTTATCTTTGGGCATGTCCACTTTCAGCGGCCAGTCATGGCGAGTCTTGCCAGTATTCGGATCAAGGACTTCAAGCCTGCGTCCCTGGGCCAGATAGATCGCTTCGGGAAAGGTGGCGTAGCGCGATGACCGTTCCACCTCCCTGACCCACAAATTACGACCGGTGTAGATGTCCAGGGCGTAGAGTTTTCGCTGCTGTTGCTGCAGAGCGAGCAAACGCCCACCAGCGACTTGCGGCTTCACACTGGCACCGTAAAATTTGGGTTTACGAAATCCGTATCCCTCGCCATCCCCGTACCAAAGAACTGAAAGCGGAGCTTTCACTAAATGGTCATTGGAATAATAATCGCGGGCGGCGCTGGCGGTTTCGTGGGTCCATTGGTCAGTTTGCGGCAAGGCGCCATCTCGACGCGCCACGGTTAATCCATCCTGTGCACTAAACTGCTTCTTGGCATCCTCCATCGGCGGCGCTGGCAACACCGCAATGCCTCCGTAAGGGCGCAGGGTAGAAAACACTTTACCCGCTTTCATTTGTGCCGCCACTCCAGGGCTTTCGCTAGTGATCAAATTGGCCATGTAAGGTGGAAAATCCACCTTGGCCGGATCGCCTACGATTCCCTGAAAACGATCATCATAAATCCCCTCGGTAGCGAGTTCACGACGAAGTTGATCGATGATTTTTTTATCAGGATGAACCGCCAGAACAAGCATCTTGGTTTTTTTCAACAGCCGCCGAACGATTTGCCCTTTATCGATCCCCAGCACCAGAGCGTAACCTTCACTGGCTTTGCTGATTTTTACTACCTTCCTCGCCAGCGCATCGTCTTCCCCCACTTCAGTCAGCTTCCCCTTTTTTAGCGGATGCAACTTCAGCTCACCTGTCGCAGTGCCAAAACACAACAGCCCACCTTCCTGGGTCAGGACAAAAAGTTTACCGTCGGCGGCTAACAATTCAGCTGGAGTCTGCTTGATCTTTTTAGTCCAGGCCAGACTTGCTTTATCCCCCTTTTTTTTTGGCAAATCAAAAGCCACCAGGGTTTTGTCCAGATGAGCATAAAGACGATCTCCTGCTTTGATCACCGCCTCCGTAGCCCCTTTGGCATCTGCGGCATTGATTTTCAATTTCCACAGTTCGGGAACTTTCCAATCTGTCGGGTTGTAAGTGAAATTGTTTGCCTCTTTTTTGTAAGTCGAAGTTGTAGCCGCCGCCAAGTCATGGGCAAACACGGTTCCCTTGGTCACTGAATAAGCGGTTCCTCCGTCGAGCACCGAACGATAATCGCATCCGGAGAATCGTTTGTATCCCCAAAACGGCCCTTCAAATTTATCCCGATCAGGAGTGCTCCAAGCCTTCGGAGCTTTCTCCCCTGCCTTCACAAAAGCTTCCCCTCCAATTTCAAGCCCATTATCCAACGTGATAGCTCCACTCTCACCGACCAAGGCATACTTATCATTAGCGATTACCCGGGCGTCTCCATTTCGATATCCCTGGACAAAATGCTGCAGCTTGCCGGTTTTCAAATCGATACGGGCAGGCATCGAGCGCCCGTTGGGAATAATGAGGAAATTTTTCGCAATCAACATATGGCCCTGTGGAGACAAAGCCGCTTCTTCCAGTCGATTGTGATCGATACGTGTGTCCGGCAACAGATGAGTGTTCTCATTGGTCCAGTTCACCTCGCCGGTTTCCGCGTTGAGCGAATGAATGAATATCCCCAGTGAAGGCCAGACGCCAGAGGCAAGATAAAGGGTCTTGCCGTCCTTGCTGATAACCGGACCACCGCGCACCGGCCAATAAGAGATCAAACGATTGTTGCCCATGTGAAGTTTTTCGGCACGTTCGTCGGGAGACGCGCGGAACTTCCACAACTGCTCACCACTAGAAGCATCGAGGCAATAGAGATGTCCATCGTCCGATCCGACATAGACTTTCCCATTCGCCGCAACCGGGGCCAGACGAACCGGCCCATCGGTGTAATGCCTCCAGAGTTCCTGACCGGTTTCGGTGTCTATTGCGGTCAGTGACGAATCATTGGGTGAACCAAGATACAAAATTTTATTGAGCACCACCGGATGGTAGGCGGTATCAAAATGCAAGCGTTTCTCATTGGGCCAGGCCGCGCGAACGGCCGGCAATTCCATACTCCACTGCAAATTCAGTTCATCGGCAAGCGCGTGGGGACTCACCCCTGAGCGATGGGTATCATAGCGCCACATCGGCCAGTCCTGAGCCTGAAGACTATTGGTAGTTAGAGACAAAGAGCAAAGCGCGAGAAAGAGGAAGGGAAGTTTTTTCATTGTTATTGGCTTAATAAAGCAGAATCCTCTTACAAGCATATATAAATATCTCAAGCTATTCAACTTCCGGACTCATCGATTCTAAGTAATCCGTCGCATCACCGCTTCAAGCGGCCCTCGCTCAAAGCGACGACGCCATAAACAGGCCAAGATCATTCCAATAAAACAAAAAACCACTGCGCTTCCCGTTGCAAACTCCAGGGACTGATTTTCCAGATGTCCAATCGCCTCAAGCAGACCAAAGCCAATCACCACATGAGCCACGTAGAGAGTCAATGATGCCTGCCCTGTGACAATCAATGGTCGGAGCCACGCAGCCCCACTCCATTTCTCGCCAACAGCGACAGCGATACCGATCACAACACATGCCGTACCCGTGGCTGCCAGCATGTAGAGTGGCATTGGCGGCATCGGGCTCGTCCCGAAACACGCTTCGACAAGTCCCTCGTTAGCAAAATACCCTTCTCCCGAATAATTCTCGATAAGAATCCAACTCGCCCCTTCCGCAAAAATCGTTATGCATATTCCAAATAAAAAAACACGAATGCGGACTGCGGAGTCGGTCAAGTTCAGACGACCCAAGATCATACCTATCAGAAGGAAGGCCAGCCAAGGCACCACGGGATGAAAACCATTGAAAAACAAGTGACTAATCATTCCAGGCAATGTCCACAATCCGGAGTAGTGAAGCGTCTCCCAATCCCATCTCCTTTCGTAGTCGAACCCAAGACACAACAAGGGGAAAGCTACGACAAATACAACGGCAACTGTTGATAACCATTTGGACGGCAGAAACATCAATAATGATGCCAGTGCAATGTAAACGCCATAGAAATGAAGTATGTCCGCAGGCCAAATAGGCGTATAGAAAATACCCACCACAAATAAAAATGCAGCTCGTTTCAGCAGTGTAACACGATTCAGAAAGCGGGAATTTTTATCACCCGCATTTCTTGCTTCATGCGACAATAAGGAAATGCCCATACCAGCAAGAACCACGAACAAAGCGGATGCACGGCCCTCGATGAATCCGATAGACTTTGCCAACCAGGACGGATCCTGCATATCTGCCGCCATCACAATCCTATAATTAACAAGAACCATGCCAAACACGGCCAGAGCACGGGCAAGGTCATAACCTATGATCCGTTGTTTATTATCAAAGGACTGCCGGTTCATTGGAAAAAATCAATGTGAAACAGAGCCGTAATGGAGTGAAGGCAACCGTAGGCAATTGCAAATCTGTTCCACATTTTAATGCGTTTCAGACACAGGGAAAGCTCTTAAAACAAAGCCTCTTGCAGCCCCTAAACCCTCCGCTGAAACGACTCAATCGCTTCATACTCAGCCATTCCCAGCTGATCGTAGCGTTTCGCCGTTGTCAGGTTCCGCCCGCTCGAGTCGAGCTCATCCTGACTGATCGATTGGAATTTACGAATCGCATCCCGCTTGAGATCCAATTGCTCCGGGCTCATCGGCACGGCCATCTCGATCTCGTAGGAATTCATCTCGCTCTCTTTTCCGCGATACAACCACACTCGACAGTCCGACATCCACGACTCGTCTTTGAGCTTCTCAAGCCCTTGCTCAATCGAACGATAACAGAGCGTCTGCAAAGCACTCGGATCCGCCAGATGCCCCGTAGCATAAACTTGATGCGGTTTGTATTCTGCTAGCAACTCAGCAGTAAGATCGACATCCTTGTCAGTCAGCTGAAACTGGCGGTAACGTCCATTTTCATAAAAGGGCAGGTCCTGGAAAACAACCGCGTCCGTTTTCAGTCCGCAAGTCTCAGCTGCGTCACGTACTTCGCCGCGCAGGATCAGTGCTTTCAAGCGCTTGACCGTATCCGTGTCCTCACCAAAAGTTTCTTTTTCATCCAACTGAGTCAGGATCTGACCCGCGTATTCTGCTCCGCCAGAACTGGCATCATCCCCGATCAACTCGGCGGTTTCTTGTAGCACCGCAGCAAATTTCCTGGCCGCCACATCCGGAACTCTCAAGCCACCGGAAGTCTGCACCACCAATTTCACTTCATGTCCCTGCTCCACCAAACGGTGAATCGTACCGCCAAGTGATACCACCGCATCACTGGGTTCCGGACTGAATACCAATACTCGTTTGGGATGCGGACCCGCTCTCTCCGGTCGGTGAGTATCATCAGCGCCCGGCTTACCACCCGGCCATCCAGTGATGGTGTGTTTTACCAGATCAAAAACACCAATGTTCACATTGTAAGCATCTCCACTTGTGGTGAGAATTTCACCCGCTCCACTTTCGTTGTAATCTTCATCCACCAATCTGAGGATCGGTTTTTCAAAACGATGCGACAACCAAGTGACCGCACGTTTGATCATATCCTTGTCCCATTTTACTGACCCCACCAACCAGGGCAGATGTCTTCGAGTCAACTGAGAAGAGGCTGCTTCATCCACCAGGAAAGTCGCATTATCATGCCCCTGCAGGAAACTCGCCGAGATTCTATCCGTCACCCCGCCTTCCACCGCCTCCTGAACGATCTCCGCCTTATTGCCACCCCACGCCATCAACACAATGCGCTTTGCGCCGAGAATCGTGCCTACCCCCATCGTAATCGCATGGCGCGGAACATTGGCTTCTCCCAGAAAGTCAGCCGCTGCGTCACGCCGCGTGATGCGATCAAGAGTGATCATTCGTGTTCTCGAATCTCGCGATGATCCCGGCTCGTTAAATCCGATGTGACCTGTGCGTCCAATACCTAGAATTTGCAGATCGATCCCCCCCGCTTCTTCAATCCTTTTTTCGTAATCCAGACAGGACTCATAAACTGCATCCAGCGAAACGGTTCCGTCAGGGATATTGATATTCCCTTCCGGGATATCGATATGATCGAACAACTGCTCATGCATGAAGCGGTTGTAACTTTCGCGATGATTGGAATCCAGTCCGTGATATTCATCGAGATTGAAACTGATCACATTGCTGAAGCTCAGCCCTTCTTCCTTATGCAAACGAATCAGCTCACGGTAAAAAGGAACCGGCGTTGAACCCGTCGCCAAACCCAGCACCACATTTTTGTTCTCCCCTTGCCTCTCCCGGATCAATTGCGCCACTTCACCTGCCAATTGGCTGCACC
>JAADHD010000132.1:10765-15503 GCA_013152075.1 Verrucomicrobiota bacterium
GCACAATAACCGTGCGGGTCTTTTCAAAGGATTCTTTCTGCGTCTGCTGTTTTCCTGGTGAATCTAGGATACTCATATCTTCTGGCTCTTACTACGGGATCACGCTATATACAAACACTTGCTCTGACAACTTGGAACATCAAAATTGAAACCTGAATTCTCTCCAGCCTATCAATCATGAAAGCACCGTCCATTTACCTGTCCTCCATTCTGTTTTCCGTTTTCACCCTGCTGGCGGCACCACCCGCCAAAGCCGCTGACAAACCCAACTTCATCGTCATTTTTGCCGATGACCTGGGCTATGGCGATCTGTCCTGTTTTGGCCACCCTACTATCAACACCCCCAATCTCGATCAAATGGCGGCAGAGGGACAAAAGTGGACCAATTTTTACGTCGCCGCTTGTGTCTGCACTCCCAGTCGAGCCGGTTTGCTGACAGGCCGTTTACCCATCCGTAATGGCATGTGCTCGGACAAACGCCGAGTCTTGTTCCCCAACTCTGCCGGAGGCCTTCCTCCTTCGGAAATCACCATTGCCAAATTTCTCAAGCAAAAAGGTTACCAAACGGCTGCTATCGGCAAATGGCATCTGGGGCACCTACCGCAATTCCTGCCGACCTCCCATGGCTTTGATTCCTACTACGGCATTCCGTATTCCAACGACATGGATCGCATCGCAAAAAAATCCAATACCCAAACCGCGATCGATGAGGATTATAAAGCCTACGATCTCCCCTTGATGCGTGATACCAAAATCATCGAAAACCCCGTCGACCAACGCACCATCACCAAGCGTTACACCGAAGAAGCCGTTAAAGTAATTCGCCAGGCTCAGCAAAAAGGCGATTCTGCCAAACCTTATTTTATCTACCTCGCCCACAACCTGCCGCACGTACCGCTTTTCCGTTCGGAAAAATTCAAGGATAGCAGCATCGCCGGAATCTATGGCGATGTGATCGCAGAGATCGACTGGTCGGTCGGACAGGTCATGGAAGCAGTTCAAGAAGCGAATGAAAAATCACCAAACTCGCAGACTTATGTGATTTTCACCTCCGACAACGGCCCTTGGTTATCTTACAAAACGCACGGCGGATCCGCTGGTCTGTTGCGTGATGGAAAAGGCTCCACCTGGGAGGGCGGCATGCGCGAACCTACTGCTATGTGGGCTTGGCCCAAGCAGGTAAACAGCGGAGTCGTTCAGGAGATGGGCAGCACTTTGGATTTGTTACCGACTTTCGCTGGGTTGATTGGCGAAAAAGTCCCCGGTGACCGCACTTACGACGGATACGATTTGTCACCCGTCCTGCTCGGCACCGGCCCTAGCCCACGAAAGGAAATGTTCTACTATCACGGGGCTCAACTTTTTGCCGTGAGATCCGGACAATACAAGGCCCACTTCAAAACCAAAACTTCATATGTGAAGGGACAAAAAATGGTGGAGCACAATCCCCCCCTACTTTATCACCTCGGTCACGATCCGAGTGAAAAACACGACATCGCCAAAGACAACGCGGACATCATCGAAAAAATCAAACAGCTGGCAGCCGATCACAAAGCCGGCATCAAGCCCGTGGAAAACCAGTTAATTAAGAAGATCGAAGGCTGAAAATTTTCGCTCCCAGATCGTCTCAATCCCAGGCAAACTCCTGCTTGCTCACGAATGCAAAATCACGCCGCCGCCCGCATATCCTCCAGACTCCACACCCCTTTAAAGTGGTCTTGCAATCCGGTTTTCGCCCGGTGAATCAACACCCACAAATTACTCTTGGTGATATTAAGCGAACGGGTAATTTCATCAGTCGATAATCCCTGAATCTCGCGCATCTGAAAGGCCTTGCCCGACAAATCTGGCAACAAAGCTATGCCCTCATTCAGTTGCTGCATGAATTCAAAACGCTCAGTGTTTTTGGAAGGACTAAAACGATCACTGGCAACCGCATGTTGATCCAACCAGGCATCATTGGAACCGGAACCATCCTGGGCATAAGCAGTCAGATCACTTTCAGTCAGCAAAGGGCGTCGAGAACTATGTCGATAATGGTCGATAATTTTATTCCGTAAGGCACCAACCAACCAGGTTTTTTCCGAGCAAGCGCCATGAAAACGCTCTCTTGCCGACCAAACTGATAAAAACGTATCCTGAACCAAGTCCTCGGCCACCCCTTGGTCCGATACTTTCTTCCTCGCGTAATTCACCAAATATTCCTGATAGTCACGGATCCACAATTCCGGATTCAATTGGTGTTTCCCTTTTTTCTGTGTTCGTTTTCTCTTCATCTCCACTTCCTTAATTAAGACAGACCAGTCTGTTAAATACTCGGCAAAAAAAATCTACTTATTCTGTTCGTTTACACAGCGTTCCCGCGCAGCTCTTCTGGCGGCGCGGACTGGCCAGATGGCGCGTAAATTCTGGGCTTCCATGGTAGCTCCTGAATAAAGGAGAAATAACTCGTCTCCAATTTCTTTAGCCCGGCTTTCAGACGGCGCAAATTGCCTCGCTAGGTCACGAAAGAAATCCCGGATCGATATCTTGTGCTCTTCAATTTTTTTCCTGATCGAATCGCAACAGGCATCGGTGATCGAACTGGTATTGGTAAAAGGACACCCCCTAAACTGTCGCTCTTCCAGGAAACGCTCCAGATCAGTAAAATACTGGTCAATTTTCTCGGCAGGATCCACTTCTGATGCCAAAAGATCTGCCCTCGCCTCCTCCGAGGCTTCATGCATTACATCTAGCCAAGTCACACACAATTCCATCTTAGAGGGAAAGTGCTGATAAAAAGTCGCCTTCGCAGTGTCCGCTTCTTCTATGATCTGATTCACCCCCACTCCGCAATAGCCATTTTCATGAAACAGCCGTCCCGCTGTTTCAAGAATTCTCTCCCTTGCGTTGCTTTTCTTCGTCATTCTACACACACAGTAAACAGACAGACTTGTCTGTAAAGCTCTTTTTGCACTTTTTTGTATTGTGACATGTTGAAGGCTGTTTGCCCCCGAATCTTGACACCTCTGGGGATAGAGCTGACAGTTTCGTCCCTTCAAGAATTAAACGTCTATTATGAAAAACCGCCTGCTCTGTCTTTCCTCCCTATTACTCGCATCCAGCTTTTGCCATCTCACTGCAATCGCTGCTGAAAAAGAAAATGCTGCCACGCTGGCAAAAATCCATGGCGGCGCAGTCGTGCAACTGGGAGCCTCAAATACAGATACCGCATCTGAACTCGCCAAAACCGGACGTTACATCGTAAACCTATTGGATTCCGACGCCAAAGCCGTCACCAAAGCTCAAGCGACTTTTCACAAGAACGCGGTTTACGGAGTTGCCGCTGCAGAAACCCTGGTTGATTTCTCCCATCTCCCCTACACAGAAAATCTAATCAATCTGATCATTGCCGAGTCCGGTACCGCCAAAGCAAAAGAAATTTTCCGCGTGCTCGTTCCTGATGGTGCCCTCGTCGTCACCAATCCCGGAGCTTTGAACAAAGTGAATCTCAAGGACGCTGGTTTCCTCAACATTCAGGAAGTTACAGATCCCACTGGAGGAGACAAAAAATGGCTCGTGGCTCACAAACCCTGGCCCGACAACATGGGTCACTGGTCGCACCCTCGTCATGATTCCAATGGCAACGCCGTATCACCCGATACCGCTGTTGGTGAACCACGGCGCATCCGCTGGATCGCTGGTCATTCTGGAAGCGAAGTCGAAGGCATGGTCAGCGATGACGGACGTAACTTTTACGGTCAGTCGCTCACTCGGGACAGTTTCAACGGCCTGCGTTTGTGGCATCGTAATCTCGCTCTTGCGGAAGACAAGATGGACCCGGCTACTTTCACCATGACGAGACTGAACCGTGCTTATGCCCGTCCCGTAGCGACTGAAAAATACCTCTTCGCGGTTGCTTTTCCAACCAAAAACCTTGTCGCCATCGATGCTGTGACAGGTGAGATCGTGCGATCATTTCCTGAAATCGTAAAGCCAAAAGAACTGGTGCAACACAAGGGAACAGTGGTTGCAACTGCTCAGACCGGCATCTATGCCTTCAGCACAGAAACTGGAGACATCCTCTGGAAAAAAGAATCCTCATCACCGCGCACCATCGTCGCAGGCAGTGACCGGGTCAGCTATATTCAGGGCGAACCCCGCAAAGGTGAAAAGTCCGAAGCGGTGACCGTGGATCTCTACTCGGGCAAAATCCTGTGGAAAAACTCCGACTACCCCTGGCTCGACAAAGTGAAACGTAGTGTGCTTTACGGAGATCAGCTTACCTACGAAGTCTCCAGCTTCAGCAACAGCGATACTGACAACGGCATCCACATTGTCGACGCCAAAAACGGTGACCTTTCCTGGGAGAAAACCTATGCTCCCGGCATGAACCACGCTCGGCAGGCTCGCGCGCTGTTCATCGGTGATGACCTTTGGATTCAACAAGGCGGCAAGATCGATTACGACGATAAGGAAAAAGCTAAATTCCAACCAGTAGAAGTCGTGTCCATCGACCGCAAAACCGGGGAAGCCAAAAAAAGCTACGCAGCCGGACTCGGACATTGCGCTCCTCCTGTCGCCACCGTCAACATGATCTTCTCCGGCGTAGTGGAAATGACCAACCTGATCACTGGTGAACTGGTCACCAACTCCATCACCAAGTCTAACTGCTCCAGTGAAAACGGATTCATTCCTGCCAACGGATTGATCTACGCGACTCCAAAACACTGCACATGCTGGCCAATGCTTCGTGGGT
>JAADHD010000226.1 GCA_013152075.1 Verrucomicrobiota bacterium
ATGTGGGTATGAGCATCGAGCAGTCGGCCAATCACAGATTAACTGCTGCACAGGATGTGACCTGGGCATTGATCAATAATCCGGCATTTTTGTTCAATCATTGATAACTGTTATAAATCCTTTTTTAAGCTATATTTAAACCCCTGCCACTGAAAACGCCTACCCCTTAATATCATGATCAGAATACCTGGAGCTGTTGGAAAAGATCTTTGCGATTCCCATTTAAAAGCCAGTCGGCGCGATTTCCTTCGTGTGGGCGGTGCGGGAATGCTTGGAATGAGTTTGAATACTATGTTTCGTGCGCAGGCGGCGAGCAAGGGTAGTAAGTTGGTAGGCGCGCCGGGTTGGGGCAAAGCCAAAAACGTGATCATGGTTTACATGCAAGGGGGGCCGAGTCATCTCGATCTTTGGGATCCTAAGGAGAATGTGCCGGATAACATTCGCAGTCAGTTCAAGCCGATTCCGACAAAAATTCCCGGAGTGAATTTTACCGAGATATTGCCTCAGCTCGCAAAAGTGAATGACAAGTTCACCATGTGTCGGGCGATGAGTTACACGCCGAATGGCTTGTTTAATCACACCGCGGCGATTTATCAGATCATGACGGGGTACACGACGGATAAAGTGAGCCCTTCGGGTCAGTTGGAGCCGCCGAGCCCCAAAGACTATCCGAACTTCGGTTCGAATATTATCAAGCAGCAACCAACGACGGAGCCGATGCTTCCCTTTGTGATGATGCCGCGTCCGCTTCAGGAATCGAATGTGGTGAACAAAGCCGGGACGGCTGGTTTTCTGGGTAAGGCTTTCGATCCGTATTATTTGTTCCCTGATGGTGATGATCTGAACATGGATAAGATGAACGGCATCAAGGTGGACGACCTGCAGTTGCGGCCGGAAGCCTTTGCTGTGCGCCTGCGTAGGCGAGCCAGTCTTCGTGAAGCTTTAAGCGCGCAGATGCCGGTCATTGACAAGGCGGTGGAGAGTTATAACCTCGATGAATATTATACTAGAGCTTTGAATCTGATTGTATCGGGTCGGGCTCGTGACGCATTTAATTTACCAGAGGAATCTGAAAAAATGCGTGATCGTTACGGTCGCAATACATTCGGGCAGAGTTGCCTGTTGGCGCGGCGCCTGGTTGAAGCAGGAACCAAAGTGGTTGAAGTGATCTGGCCGAAAGTGGCGAATTCGGATAACCATTCGTGGGATCACCATTCGGGTTTGACCAAACGCATGAAAGACCAGTCGGGGCCAATGTTGGACCAGGGGCTGTCTGCTTTGTTTGATGACCTCGATGATCGTGGACTGCTTAGTGAGACTCTGGTGGTTGCGATCGGTGAGTTTGGACGCAGTCCGGTGAAGGGCGTCAGCACCTCAGGAAACAGTAACAGTGCAGATGGACGTGATCACTGGCCTTATTGTTACACATCAGTGATTGGCGGCGCCGGTATCAAACGCGGCTATGTGCATGGCAAGTCGGATAAAACCGGTTCAGCTCCCGTAGAAAATCCCGTGCACCCGACGGAAATTCTTGCGACGATTTATCATAGTTTTGGCATTGATCCCGAGACGATCGTTTATAATCACCTCAAGCAACCGCGTGAGCTGGTGAAGGCGCAGGCGGTGAACAAGTTGTTTGCGTAAAGACTTGGAATGCCCTTCCTTCATGCAGACGACGACTAAAATCATCGAAGTGGGGAATTCTTCTGCTTCTGGTTGCGTTCGTTTACGGAGACTGTCGGCAAATAAAAAGTAAGGGAGGCTTGTAATATTTTACTTCTTACTCGGCGACATTTTTCGACAAAGCACCACACTTAGCTAGAGCTAATAGTGGGTAACAGGTGCCGCTGTAGGTGATGAAGTGATATTTGTCGGTATTCAGCGAGCGGGTCTACCAGCGGCCAGATTCGCGTTGGTTATTGAGTAGCCAGGTGGTGGCTTTGCGGATGCGAGGGTCGTCAGAGGGAACTCCGCAAGCCCGCATGACTAACACTGAAAGACCTGTCATGTGGCCGTCGCTCGCGGGTTTGGAAAAATCCGGCTCTGCTCGAAGTTTTTCAGCTCTGTTGCCTTTGCCCCATTTTTCAGGTTTTGAAAAATCTCGAATCGACCATCCGCCGTCCGAGTGTTGATGTTGCCAAACTATCTGCTGTATTTTATTTTTCTGTTCCTTTGTTATCAGTCCTGGTGTTTGAGTGGCGCTCCACAGTAAGAGCAGTCGGGCGTAGTCGTGGGGAAGTTCGGAGCTCCTGAGGTAATTTTTCATTTTTTCGAATGATGTATTCAGGGTTTTGTCGGTTTGGACTTCATCCATCCATCCAGGAGCAGTGGTTAAAGCCATGGCGGCAACGGTGGTGCTTTGAAAACTACTCGACTCGTGTGGCGGCCAGCAGTCCAAGTTGCCCCAGGAGCCGTCTTTCGATTGCACCGCCAACATAAGACGGAGCGCTGCCTTGGTTTCATGGGAAAGTGTCCCAGTGACGTGGGCATCCCATTCGGCGAGCCCGGCGGCCAGATAAACCACTTTGGTCGGGGTGAGCCCACGCTGTAGTGCTGCAGGACCAGTTTTTTGAAATTTCTCCAATTCGCTGACGAAAAAATCACGAATCTCCGAATCCGGCTTTCCGGCAAAAGTTGTCAACGCTGGACGGGTGAGAAGGTATGAGGCGTTGGTGTGACAAGCGATGCACTTACGTTCCCGAGTCCAGGCTTTAGCCCCGTTCTCGAGGTAGTCGAGCGCGTGCTTCAAGGAAAACTCCCGGCGTTTTTTTTCACCCGAGGTGGCGGCGGGGATATTGATTTCTTTGTGAGCGTACTGAAATTTTGGAGGAGCTATCGCTTTTGTATCCGCTGCGCCGGAAGTGATCGTTGAGTGAAAGTAGCAGGTTACTGAGAGAATGTGCGCTAATTGGAGAAAGCGGGACAAGGATAGAGGCATTGTGAGTGGAGATTGGGGTTTTGATATGTTTAGCTAAAAATGGTTCAATGTAGCGAAAAAGTATGGGGTGAAGATATAGAATTCAAGTTTGAACGAGACTCGAACTGGAACATTTTTTTTAAAAAGGATGAATAGAAAAGGAAAAAGAGAGGGATTAGTTCGCGGTTGGAATAAATCACTATGAAAAACAGACGCTAAATTCGATAAAAAAGTTATTTTTTTTGTTTCACTGCAGGCTTTACTTTTGTATTTTCAACTAATTGCAGTAGTGGGTGTTGCGTAAGTTCTGAAAGGTATTAAATAATTCGCTAAGAAACATGAAAAGTATTTTCGTTATATTCCTAGTCATCGTTATGGCTATTTTCCCAGGGATTGCCGGCGCGATTGAGCGTACAGCAGGCATGGTGCATTTGAAGGCCTTGCCGCCAGTTGATGGAAGCCTTAAGGAATTGATAACGCTGGCACCGTTTGCTGAATGGGATGAACCGCAGGAGGTGGTTTGGGGGGCGTCTGAGTGGGATGGTCCGGCTGATTTCTCAGGCACCGTGTATTTGGCATGGGACGCTGAATTCCTTTACGTGTCTGCAGTGGTGTTGGACGACGTCATTGTGAGCGAAGATCTTGCCGGCGACGGTCTGGAGATTTTTTTGGATATACCACGACAACCTGGTGAAGCTAAAGACAGAAGTCGGATTATACAGATCGGCACTAGCTTAGGGAAGGGCGGTAATGGTAGGGATGCGGATGCGCAGGTGGTTTTGCGTGGCGACCGACCTGGTCCTGTTGCTGGGGCTAAAGTCGCTGCGAAGATCTTGCCGGAGGGCTATCAAATAACGGTCGCGCTTCCTTGGTCTACTTTGGGAATCATGGGAGTGAGCGCTGGAGTCAAATTAGGGATAGATGTGGTGGGGCATGATTCTGACTATGAATCCGAAGAAGGGGATTTTTGGGTGAGGGGCGGGGAGACTCTGGTGAGTTTGCTGAATACGCCATGGGAAGAGGGGAATGCGAACCGTATGCGGGAAATCTATCTGGGCGGCGAGGAAGGGAATCTGGATCGTGAAACGATGGCCTTTGATTTTAAGGTAGTGAAAAAATCTGTGAGAGTGGGGCCGGGGCAATCAGTTGAGGTCAGAATTGTAGGCGATGGTTCGAAAAATGAATCTGACAATCAGGGAGGGATTCAGGAATTGGTGTTGCAAGCCAGAATTGATTCTTCGCAGGTTGCTGCAGGAACCGGGATTCTACAGGTTGAGCTGAATGGCACGACTTTGGACCTCGATCGAGTGCGCAACCGCACAGAAACTTTTCGCATGGGGTTGAATATTGAAAAATCTTATAGAGGGCCCGGCTGGTTTTTGATGTATTCACCCGATTTCACAGTTCCTCCGATCACCTCTCCATTTGCGATTAGAGGAATCGATCCGTACGAATTGGATTTCGATGTGCTGGATTTGTGGAAGCAGAACGGGGAGAATGTGATCAAGTTGACTCACAGTGACCCGAGAGTTGCTAGGGCCTTAATAGTAAATGTCGGTTTGGGAACCCATCTGGTTCCCAAAAAAGTCGCACGTTTACCGATGCAGGCCCCTACCGGCCGTATTCCTTATCATGAACCATCGGTTGAGACGGAAGTGGGCTTTTTGTATCAACTCACCGACGGGGGAGGCATTAGGATTGAACTTGGTGGTCGAACCTGGATTGTGGAATCGATGTTTTCGACCCTGGAACCAGGGTGGGTGACGTTATTGGAATCGGGCGACGGTGGCTGGGTGGACATGGAAGCTGCGGGTGATGCCCTGACAGGTCGCTCGAAAAACTTCGAACTGAAAAGGGCTCTTGTCCGTGATGGAGATCGATTGATTGTAAAAGATCGCATTGAAAATATAAGTGACTCTGATTTACCCGTTATGGTGAGGCACAGGGTGGATTTGGGAGATGGGGTTATATCCGTAAATCTGGCAGGATTGCGGGTGGATTCACCGGTGTTGAAAACGGAGGAAGGCGGACACCCTTCTTCGGTGGGTTTTTATCTGGATAAAGCGATCGGCTTAATTAGCGAAGACGATCTCATGCGAACCCAGGCGTGGAACTATCGTAATCGCAGGGAAATAGGAATCGACAATCGCCGATTGGTGGTAGCGAAGGGGAAAAGCGTTACTCTTGAGTATTCGATTTATCCTCTGGAATCACCCGATCCCTTTCTATTTGCAAATCGAGTGCGAAACCATTGGAAGACAAATTTTACCATCGATGGAGGTTTTTGTTTTCTATCACCTGCAGCCGCAATTGCCGAGAAATCGGATCTAGAACTGGGAATTTATCTTAACGGAAAATCGGCAAAATACGTGGCTGTGAAACCGGGAAATTTTAATAATAGAACTTCATATGGAAGCGCCTTTCTGGCCGCTACGCACGAGGAGCAGATTGTGTTGCTTGAAAGAATCAAACTGGCTCGTGAAAATTCGAATGGGATTATTTTTTACAATAGTTTTGTTTCCTTGGGTGTTGATGATGAGAAAACTTTCGCTAAGGATGCGCTGACTACTTTTGATGGAAAACCTGGTTATCTTGGGCGCTCGACCTATCCGTTATTTTTGCCGAGAGAAGGGTCGGATTTTGCCAAGAAACAGGAAGAACTACTTGCTGCTCGCTGGGAGAAATTACCGATTCAAGGGGTATTTTGGGATGAATTAAAAAATGCTTCCCGGAAAAAGGATTATGGGCCGCAGTGGGGAGGCCAGAGCGCGTTAATTTCCACCAAAACACACCAGATTAAGAAGAAAGTAACTGATGTGGGTTTGGCGACTCTTTCCTGGCGGTTAAAAATGGCGAAGGAGCTTCTTGATAAAGGCATATTGATAGGCTGGGGAGCACCGCAAACCCGCTCTTTCACCGAGCTTCAGTTTCCCCGTGTGATTGGTACCGCATCTATCAGTAATCTTGCGAAAATGCAGTTGTACACTCCGATTGGATTTGGGGATCAGTTGACGGAAAGAACAGCTATCGATTGTTATAAAAATATGCTGAAGGCCTTGGACTACGGCGCTCTCTATTACTGGTCCAATTATCGAATTTCACCTAACTCGCCAACCATAACCGCCTCTATGTTTCCGATTACTTACATCGAAATGGGAAGAGGGTTTGTGATTGGTGAAGAACGGATTCTGGCAAATCGTAGCGGTTATTATGGTTGGGGGGATATGAGCGAATTTGAAATTCTGGTCTTTGATGATGAAGGGGTGCAGACCGTCGAAATCGAAGTGCAACGCGTCATTAAACGGCGAAAAGCATATGCCGAAGTGAGAATCCCAGAAGGATACAGTGTAGCTATTATACGCAGTAGGTAGCTTAATTGTTACCTGTTTGACTGCTGGAATTTATTTCTTCTTTTTTGCGATTGCCTGAACATAGGCGAGCACATCGGCGAGTTTTTGAGGATCCAATGCGGCTTCGAGGCCCTCGGGCATGGCGGACAGCCCTATCGATTCGAGGGTTTTGATCTCACTGCGTAACAAGGAACGTTTGGTGCCATCGAGGATCTGCAAAGTGAGGCTACCGCCGGATTCTTCGATGATCATTCCGGCGAGGGACTCGCCGTCGTTAAGGGTGATGCTGTAGAGCAGGTATTTGTCTTCGATCGCGCGGTTGGGATCAAGGATGGCGATGAGCAGGGCGCTGGAAGAATTGTCAGAGAGAGCGGTCAAATCCGGTCCGATGTGTCGTCCGATTCCATCGAGCTGATGGCAGACAGAACACAGGGCGGCAAATAGCGGCTTGCCCTTTGCCGGGTCTCCTTTGAGTTTCAGTGACGAAGCGAATTTATCGACCACGGCTTCACGATTGTTATTAGTGGAGCTTTTGAAAATTTTCTCAGCCCGAGCTTGGATTTTTTTATCCTTGTAGCGGATCAATCGGTCCCGTCCGGCAGCATCAATGGAAGCAGCGGCAATTTTTTTGTCTTCAATGGCTTGCAGGAGTTTCATCGTATCGTTTTTTCGGTTGAGACATTGGCTGACAATAGAGGCGCGTAGCGAAGGTGTGCTTTGTGACCAGACGGCGAGGAGGGTGGCGATTTGTCCTGACTCGGCAAGTCGCAGGCTGGCGGCGCGTTGCAGTTCGGTTGGCGACTGTGGACTGAGCAGAGAGGCGAGTGTGTTGATGTCGGTTTTTCGGTCCTCGGCATTACGGGCGAGGATAGTGAGCGCCGAGATTCTATTTTTTGTCGATACTTTGATATCGGTGGCCATATTACGCGCAGCTTTGGAAAGTTCGGCGGCGGAATCGAGTGTTGCTTTCAGGGGAGGAGAGGCATTTTTGTGATAGGTGTCCAGGTCTATATTGCGTCGATCGATCACATTCAGGAAGTTGGCGTAAACGGCGAAACGGGTGATCATGTCCTTATCTTTGCCAATGGTGAGAATGTTATTCACTGCCGCCTGATTATTGGAGGCGAGCGCTGTTTCCATTACGTAAGGAAGCAGGGCGTAGGTGAGCTCGGGAGAAGTATTTGCCAAGGTTTCTGATACGGTGGTCAAATGCAGCGGCAGGGAACTCATGGCAGCAGCTGCAAAAAAAGAATTTTTGCTGTGGGAAAGAGCCAAAGTGGCGAGTGTTTTTCCTGCCTCGGTTCCGGGCCATTCCCCAAGAGCGAGCGCTAACTGAAATTGAACATCGGCGTCCGAGTCGTCGGAGAGAGATAGTAGGGATTTCAGTAACTCAGGGTTTTTACTGGCGAATTGCTCGCTCAATCTGACGGCGTGGCGGCGGACTCCAGGATGTTTGTCAGTCAGTCCTTTGGCAATATGTTGGGCGTTCAACAGGTTCAGGCCATCGAGCACACAGAGGGCGTGCAGTCTTGCCAGTGCTTGCGGGTTTGTCTGCAGGAGTTTGTCCAGTTGGGGAAGTGCCGAGACTTCATTCTTCCATAGCAGCATTTGATGAGCGGTATCACGTGTCCAGCCGTTTTCAGATGCGAGCAGGGAAACCAGTTCGGGAATCGATTTTTCGGTGAGAATGGGAGGCACGGCGCTGCCGGTTTTTTCCGAGACAACTCGGTAAATGCGCCCGCGATCTGAGCCCGCGCGTAAGTTCAATACTTCCTGCCAGACTTTAGGAATCCATTCGGGGTGTTCGATCACGTATCGGTGCATGTCGGTGACCCATACAGCTCCATCGGGACCGGTGAGGGCGCTGGTGGGACGGAACCAGTTGTCGGTAGAGCTGAGGAATTCGGATTCGCTTTCATCCTTGGCTCGGTGACTGCGGCGAGCGATGGTTGTTACGGGAGCAAAAACTTCGCGGTGGACCAGATTGTGAACGGGTTCACAGACAAAGGCGTTGCCGTTGAATTCTGCTCCCAGGCGAGGGTCGCGGTGAATACTCAGGCCGCAGGCAGAAGTGATGCGGTTGGCGGCGGAGGGTACGTTGAAACGAGCGGCGGTTTCCCCGGCAGGATAGATCCGAGGAAAGGTAGGGTATTTAGGCACTTGATGTGTGGCGCCGGGGTAGGTGATGTGGGGATTGCGTCGCAGCCAGGCATCCGGCAGAACAAATTGATAGAGCGGGCGTGAGTTGTTGCAGCCGTACCAGTTGCCCCAATCATCCCGGGTGCGGCCATTCTGGGTGCGGCCGGTTTCCAATTCGATATCCCCGCTGTCGGGATTGATGCGCAGATCGAAACCGCCCAATTCCACGGATTTGCCGGTTTTTGCAGAGACTACTTTGCCGCCACTGTCTCCGTTGGCCAGATGCAACCAATTGTCGAGGCCCCATGCAAGCGTGTTCACCCGGTGCTGTTGATTTCCTTCTCGGAATCCTGTGAATAGGACGGTTTTTTTATCAGCTTTGCCGTCGTGGTCGCTGTCTTCTGCGTAAAAAACCTCCGGAGCGGCGACGATGATGGCTCCGTTGCGCCAGGCTTTGACGGCAGTAGGGAAGCGCAGACCTTCCATGAATAAGGTTGATTTGTCGTATTTTCCGTCACCGTTGGTGTCTTCGAGAAAACGAACGCGCCCTCCCGGTGCGCCGTCCGTTCCAAGAGGGTAGTCAGCCATTTCCACTACCCATAATTTGCCATCTGGACCCCAGTCTAGGCTGATGGGATCCATTACCATGGGTTCTGCGGCGATGAGTTCCACTTTTAGCCCGGGGCGTGCTTTTACGGTGGCGACGGATTCCGCAAGTGGCAGCGGTTTTGGCATTTTAAATCCAGGCGGGATGGTTTCGACTTTTTCGTAAGCGCAAAGAGTGCTGCTGGCGATCAGAGTGGATAAAAATAGAGCTTTGGTTTTCATGGTAAAAAAGGGGGGATTGGATGAGGGTTTGAAGTGACTAGTCGCATGGTGATCACAGCATTGAGTTTTCTGATACCCGGAGGGGCTTTTATCGGGAGGGACTATTTGGGCGAATTTTTTTTTTATGCGATGCTCCATTCCAGAGTTTGGACGGATTGTTCTATATCGCCGGTTTGAAAAACGGCGACAATGGCGGCGTGTTCGTAGTAGATTTTCATCGCATCGTCATACTTGCGGTGGCCTTGCTGAAATTGGTGACGTAATCGAGAGACCATAGTGAGCCAGATTGCTAACAAATCATTTTGCTCGGCTCGCTCGACGATGGACTGGTGAAACTCGATATCCAGTTCGACGGTGCGGGCGTAATCGCAGTCTTCACAAGCACTGCGCATGCGTTGCAGGATGTCGTCCCAGTGTTGAAAATCAGTTTGTTTCAAGTCGTGGTAAAAAGAGCGCAGGGCAAATGTCTCCAGAGTTTTGCGCAGGGGGATGATTAGCTCTTGAATGGAGTCGGGGGGCGATGCGGCGACGCGGACTCCGCAGTTTGGTTTGGCGGTGACCATGCCTTCGTGGGACAGTCTTTGCAGCGCTTCCCGGACGGGGCCACGTCCGACTTTGAACTGTTTGGCCAGGGCAACTTCGCGCAGAGGGGCACCCTCTTTCATTCGCCCGGAAATGATGTCGCTACGCAGTTGACTGGCGATTTGCTCACTTTGCCCTTGATCTGGTTTTGCGCTTTGCATAGTGCTTGGAACGGTTTTTGAAATAGTTCATTTAACGGGTTATCCGATTGGGCGCGGTGGGTGAACTTTATTTAAAGTCCAGCGATCGTCGTGAGAGCTTTCGGTTTTGAAGTTCTCGTCCGTTTTCCATTTTTTGACTGTTCGATTAAAGTTGCCGCCAACAACGCGATTTTTTCCGAGTGATACCTGTGCAGGTGCGAGATCTTCTACTGCGGTAGCAACTGCGTGAACGATTTGTTTTTGAACAGTCTCCATATACTCTGGAGATGTTTTTCCCCACTGGCGCAGAAAAATAAATCCGGGAGTTGAGTGGGTGTGAGTGGCGCACAGTCGCACATTGTCGGCTGGGATGTTTGTTTTCTTGGCCACGGCTTGACGTGTGCGGGCAGCCATGGCGTGTCCGACGGCAACGAGGTCGAGTGAAACTAGCGCGATACGTGTCTCACCATGATCTAATACAAGTGCGCGTACAAATGATTTCTGGCGAATACCTTTGACGCGACGCTCGTTTCCTGGGGCGCGGTGGAAGCCGCCCAGTTCAATCCCCAAAGGGGGGGTGATGTCCGCAGTGCCTTCACCAACGCGTAACTTGAGTTGTGTGGTAGATGAGGCTGAAACGTTTAAACCAAGGCCCATTAAGCTGGTTCCAGTGGCGAACGATTTGATGAAGTTTCGCCGGTGAATAGGTGAG
>JAADHD010000224.1 GCA_013152075.1 Verrucomicrobiota bacterium
CGTGAGTGATTTCCAGGCCCTTCCATCCCTGAGGTAAAGCGGAATCATCCGGCGTTCTGAGAAAAAGCTGAAACTTTGAGCCTCCATCCTGGACTTGCGCCAGTGCCCGCGGGGCAAACTGAAACCGAGTAATCAGCTCCACCTGGGTTGATTCAGATTCTTTACTCGAATGCCCAAACTTCAGCCAGTATTTATAAATCGCCTTCTTCCGTGATGTAATCCAGGCATCCAGGGAAACGACAGACATCCCTGCCTTCGATTTGATCACCAGTTCTTCATACTTCTTCCCATCACTTGAAATACTCACGAACATTCCGCCAGCCGGAGGAAGGTTTTTCCACTGCAAATCACCCCCGAGAATGACATAAGGCCATTCGACAAAAATCGGAGATACTCCATTTTTCACTGCTACCTGCCTGAGCAACTTTCCATTCGCGAATATTGGCGGCTTTTTCTTTTCCCCATTGCCCAGGGAGTGAAATGAGGCTTGATTGCGAAAATCAAAGATCAACTCGTCGCCCGGTTCCAGTCGCG
This sequence comes from Verrucomicrobiota bacterium, assembly GCA_013152075.1. Classification (GTDB taxonomy): domain Bacteria; phylum Verrucomicrobiota; class Verrucomicrobiia; order Verrucomicrobiales; family DEV007; genus JAADHD01. The sequence continues at coordinate 535 of JAADHD010000224.1, forward strand.
GCTCCAGCCGGTGGTCTGCTTCGGTCTTTTCCTTTATATTAACCACCCTGTTGTTATGCGTTGTAGAATAAAGCTCAGCAATGACACTTGAATCCGCTCCAATCGGATCGCGCTTACTTGCCCGAATGATTTCCGGATGCGCCGCCAGTTCCTCAACGCTGGCAACATGCCCTGCATCAGTTCGATAGTAGGCTTTGTGATCCGGATCGATCATGTGCCAGCGATCATTATAAAATGTTTCTGCCACCACATGGCCATCCAAGCCCCAGATTCGTGAACGGATACCGGCCAAAGTTGCGAGAGCGACTGCATTTCGAGCAGAATCATCGCAGAACCCATAACCGTAAACATTGATAAATTTAACCGGGTCGTGAATTTCATTTCCAGGCTCTGCTGGCGGATAATGATATCTCCAGTCCGACAGAAACTTCCAGATCGCCAATGTCTTTTCCTCATCGCTCATCCCTGGTCGGAGAATACTTTTTATTATTCCCTCCCTACTCGACAAATCCGGCCAACCCTCCAAGGTCAAACGGGGAATCACAGTCGTTTCCGAATCGAGGTTCCTGATAATCAAACGCCGATTTGAAACCTTCCTCTCCTTCTGCCTCAAAATTTGGTAACTATTCTCCGATTGATCAGCATGCACCGTTACACCATATCGCTGCGCCTTTTGCTTGCTCAACAACACATACTCACGCCCATTTGTTCTCGGATCTGTATTATCACTCGCAGAAAAATAAAGCACCATTTTTGTCCAGTGACTGTACCGCCCCGCACCTTTTGTCCCGATATCCGAATGCTTGGCATGAGGCGTCGATAAAGGCTTACCGTCCTCAAGCAAAACACAATAGGAAGAGCCTCCATTTTGATCCCCTACCCGATTTTTCGTTAAACCAGCAATATAACTGAACCCGGATACGGGACGGATATCATTTGCCAACAAAAGTTCTTCCACCTGATCGACCGCTTCCTCACCATGCTCCCTGACAATCGGTTCAATCGAAAGCGCCGATTCATTCGGCACTAGCAAGACGATCACCGCAAAAAGATGGGCGACGTGACTCCTAAACTCAGCTTGCTGCTTCAATAAGTTAATAAGCATCATTGCATTATGAACTTACCTCTACCGGAAACCCACTACTCTCCGCCCCCCACTCCGTCCACGAAGCGTCATAAACAACCACCTCATTACGCCCGCTGATGTCAGCAGCCAAAGCAATAATGCAAGCGGTGACTCCCGAACCGCAAGAGCACAGCAAGCTTTGATCCGGTTCGGCAAGAGCGGAAAAAATACTTTCCAACTCATCAATCGGCTTCATCTTTCCCTCTTCAAGCAATTCCACGTAAGGTAAATTCTTTGCCCCCGGCATACAGCCCGCTTCAAAACGATCCGTTGAACGCGCGTCCAAAATCGTAGTGTGGGCATCATGTAAACGGCTGGTAACATAATCTGCGTTCACAAAACGCTCATTTTTTACTGCGACAAAATTTCCCGGCACCGGCAAATCCCTTGGCTCGTCATTCACCGCATAACCCGCTTCCTGCCAGGCCAGCAGCCCGCCGTCGAGCACCGCTACCCGTTCGTGCCCCATGGCACGAAACATCCACCACGCTCGTGGACTCGAAAACATCGCGTTGCTATCGTAAACCACGATCAGGCTGTCCTCGTTCACCCCCAGCTTGCGCACTGATTCAGTGAACAAATCCTCCGGCGGCAACATACGCGGTAGATCTATCTGCTGGTTTTTAATCTCACCATCGTAGTCAAAAAAAAGCGCCCCGGGAATATGCAAGTCCTGCCACTCTTCACGTCCGCAACGCTCTTTTCCCGGTAAATGCCAAGAGGCATCCAAAACGATGACATCATCACCATCGAGATGTTGGTGCAACCACTCAACCGATACCAGACTTCCTGGAAATTCGCATTCAGCCATAAACATTTCCTCTCATCATGCAATCACATTCCATTTGAGCGCAACTTTAGAAGCGCACTGTTTTGTAGGAAGTCACTCCATTCACGGTGGTAGCCGTCGCTCCAGGTGGTAAAACGGTAACAATCGCACCTACTGGAGGTTCAGCGATGATATAGCCGTTATCCACAGGTTGGTAATAAGTGCCGCCATAATAAGCATAAGGAGCACCGCTCACGTAAACGGTCGTATATCCCCTCGGCAGAGAGGTAATCGCCGCTCCAACTACTACTCCAGCCACCATGCCAACGGCGACTCCAGCAGCCACCCGTCCATGCCCGTATCCATGCCCGCCTCTATGCCGATTAACATGCGTGTTGCGATTAACGTGTGTACTGCGGTTAACCGTTGTACTACGGCTGACACTCCGGTGCCCCCCTCCACTGCGGCTCACACTGCGACTACGACTGACACTGCGTCCGTGCGGACGGGCATCCGCCGCGATGAGCGAAAAGCCCAGCACCGCCACCGTGCCCAGGAAAAACAAATTGTGTGATTTTTTATTCATGATTTATCTCTGTTTAAATGGTTACTCACTGCTTATTTCTTCGGAGCCGCCTTCTGCTCACCTTCCTCTTCATTAGGCAAGACTTCGATTTTAAGAACTCCGGCAGACGGATCAAAAGTGAATACGTAAGCTGGCAGGTTCGACGTTGTATCCCAGTCTGAAAACAGCGCAATGAACTGCGGCCGGCCTTGCTCTTGCTTGAAAGTGATCACCACTTTCCGAATGGTCGGCACCGGCCCTTCATTGACCCATGCCTGCCAATCCACGCTTTCGCCCTGAAAGGCCACGTGATGACAAAGCACACCCAACACAGGTTCCTTGCCGAGATATTGCCCCGCTTTGGCTTTTGTCGCCGCTCCACCAAAAGGACGAGCGATCAACAAATCCTCTAGCGGCATAGTGATGCCAAATTTTTCATCCAATTTGTCCAAGGTTTCTTCAATCGTCGCAGGAGCCGCGACATTGCCGTAATAGCCCTTCTGATGATCCACCACACTCACGCTCTTGCCGTCGTAATAAAAACTGCGTTTGGGTTTATCCGTTTTGATGTCAATACGAATACCATCCGGACGCCGGACTTTGACATCGGCCAATTTGCTGAACTGCAACATGGTGCCGTTTTCATCCTCGAGATCCTGCCAGATCTCTGCCGATACAGAAAACTGTTTGGCTGCAGACAAGTGATCTGATGCTCGTTTGAGGATCTTCACCGCCATCGGATCAACCGCAGGAGCTTCTTCTGCTTTGGCTTTGTCCTCTGCTAAAGCGAACGAAGGAAGCGATGCCAGCCCTACTAAGGTCAGTAAAGGTAAAAATTTGGATTGAGTCAGTATTTTCATAGATATTCAGGTTATTGGAATTTTTATTCAACCTCAAAAATGTTTTACGGAGCATACCAGATAGGCGAAGTATAAGCGCGCTCCTGGGTCGACGTCGGTGCATCCTCTGGAATTTTAATCCCAAAACGGAACGCATCATAAGTTGACCAGCGTGGCGTCGGAATCTCAATGACGCGGGCGTAATAAAAAGCTTTCTGGGCCGAATCAAAATCCGGATCACTCCACACCGTCGCCAACTCGGAGGAGCCAATGGTATTGCTCCAGGTTGCATTTTTAACATCGACGGTATTACCGACGGCCGGCAGCTTGCCTTTGCCATCGGGTTTGCGATCACCTGACCAGACCACGTCATACACTTGCTCATGAGTTTTGCCTTCTTTATCCATCCACCCTTTGACCATTTGAATGCGATCCAGATTTCCCCCAATCACATCCTTGAGCGCATAAACCATGAAGGAAGGCGCTTTGGCTTTGCCCATGTCCTTGCCTGACAAATCACCGCCCATCGGCACCCCTTTGCTGTATCCGGCAAATGCAGGGTTGCGGCTGTTCATATCTTCATCGGTGAAGTTCCACCCACCGAATAGCCTTACTGCCATGCGACTGCCGGTACTGGCATAAACTTCCTTGCGTGCGATCGCGTCGAAAATCGATTCGCGCGTATTCTCTGTTGCCCACACTGCTGCCAATCCGGAAGCGACGAGTTGCCAACCTTCAATCTTGCCTTGCTTTGTATCCATCATGGTGTGCTTCATCCGCTCAGGACTCGGCTCGTAACCAGTATGCTTGCCAAAAAAGTTATCCTCCTGCGCAGTTGCCAAAGATGTATGACTGTCAGTAGAACCGATCATGCCAAATTTGTAGGGATTGATGCCCAGCTTGGCTTCAATTTGAAAGCCTCTCTTGAGAGCCTCGCGAGCGTACTCCCCGGCCAACATCTTGTCAGTCTTCGCGATAGAAAGATCGAGATTACCCACATCCCAGCTCTCATAATCCGCAAATTCATCGTCGGGTGAAAGGAGGGGATGAGCCTCCCCGTCCCCCTTAATCTGAGTCACCTCATAAGCCGGTTCCCATTTGGCTCGCTGGGTCACATATTCTTCATCAAACTCTTTGCCGTCATACTGTGCCTCCAATGGAAACATGATGCCGTTGGAAAGATTACCATTATGCGCGATGGCCAACACATCCCCGCCTGTTTTTCCTTCATAGTCTGTCAACCACTTCCACAGTTCACGAGGGTTCGGACTGCCAAGCGGCGGAGTGGTCGTGTAAGGCACCATTTGCGACGCTTTCGTAGCATCGTCACGATACATCACCACCCGGTGCATGTTGTTGCCTTTGATCAGGGAAGTCCATTCGTAACCAATGAAAGCAGTAAATGTTCCTGGATCATTGTATTTCTCTGCCGCCTTGATCGTGTCCTTCCAAACAGATTTGTATGGCGCTGAATCAGGCGCGTAAGTCAATCCCTCCGGAAATTTTCCCTGGGAGAATTTGCTGATAAGCTCCAATGCAACCCCCACTCCCTCGCCTGCCTGAATCCGGTCATACCAATCCTTACCCGTCGGGTCGGCCAGAATGTGTGGTTTTCCCGCAAACAAATCGGGAAACATCCCCATGTTGTCGGAGTGATCCGCGATGACGAGCCAATCCAGCGGACGTGACAATTTCGCCGGAACCCCTGATGACGCAATCACTTCATCCCCTCTCGCAAACTGATAAGCTGCCTCCAATCCCAGGCGGTTTCCGAAAGCACCCGCATCCATCGACAGTGAAGTGTGCAAATGCGAATCTCCCCATAGCGGACGACTGGGAAATTTACGTCCCGCATAAGGTGAATAAGATTTACCCTTGTAAGCTTTCGAGAGGGCTTCCTTCGAAGGCGTGCCCGCATCCTGAGCAAATGAAGGCAAAGCAAAAGTAACAAGGAAGAGTGATAGAATGAGTCTTTTCATATTAATTAATTCCGAGTCAAAATAGAAAACGAAACGAGCCGTGTCAATGCTGTATGGAATCGAAAAGAATATAATCCATTGATATTACCCTGCGCTTAAACCATTCACGGCGTTTACGCTCCCCCCCCACTTGCAAGTCACCCTCATGGCCTCACCAGATCGTGAATCGTATTCTGAATCACTCGTTCAACCTGCTGACCATTCGCCCCTTTGAGCTGACATTTGATTTCCATCCCCCAGGTCTCAGGCAAATCTGGAATGGCCAAGGTGATCGTTTTGCGATCCTTGCCCAACTCGACTGCCGCCACCTTGATCACACGTTCATTATAATGATCCGACCCATATTTTGCCGACCGTTTCAGGTCCCAGACCTTAACGGCGAAGTTGCTGGCTTTCGCAGTGGACGGGTCAAGCGCATCACTGAACTCAATCACCATCGCGCCCTTTTTCGCTTTTAACTCCAGTGGCAAATAAGCCGGTTTTCCGGTATAACGAATACGGTAAAATCCACCGCCCTGGTCCAGTTGCTGGGTGCCCCAGGCGGCCATACCACAGACATAAAGCTGCCCATCGTCCGGATTAAAACGTCCGCGCATAATTCCCGTCGGCAGATCGGGAATCGGCAAACGACACAAACCACCCTGAGGCTGGCCATTTTCCAAAAACTCATGCGGCACGATCTCGAAACGCCCATGCCCATAAGACAAATTTAAAAGCTTACCATCAAAAACTCCCCACGACTTACTCTCGATCCACAGCAACTCCGATGGCGAACGATCAAAAGGTTTGTCCACCCAGCAAAGCGGTTGTTCCATCGCTGAATCGGAAGAATCCTCCGACGCTCCGTAACTATACATATTACCATAAAACCCGCCCTTCTTCACCCAGTTGATCCGGTTCATCGGATTCCAGTGCCCCTCCTGATCGGTGACAATAAAAGTGCCGTCGGGATTGCGGCAAACGCCATTGGCCGCACGAAAGCCATTGGCGATAATTTCGCTCTTGCTCCCGTCTGCACTTACCTTTATCAAAGTCCCATGATGCGGCACCAGTGGCGCTTTGGCATGACGGGCACTTTTGGCATAATACAAATTGCCCTCGTCATCCGACTGCAAGCCCATCGCAAATTCGTGAAAGTGTTCGGTCACCTGATGATCACTGTTAAAACTTTCGTAAAAATCCGTCTCGCCATCTCCGTTGAGATCATTCAGCCGGACTATCTGGTCACGGCAAATGACGTAAATTTCTTCATTGATGATTTTCAAGCCCAGCGGTTGAAACAAGCCTGAAGCAATCCGTTTCCAAGTCACTATATCGCTTTTCCCATTCAATCCCGATACCTTCCAGACATCCCCGTCCCAACAACACAACACCGCTTCATTGCCGCCAGGCATAAAATCCAGGCCACTGGTGCGAATTCGACTTTTCCATGGATTGACTACAGGGCGTGTCAGTCGATCGAAAGCAAAAGCCCCCTCTTCACTGCTATGCGCTACCAGCGCGGACAATTCCTCCGGCCAATGAGCGGGGCCGCCCTGGGTCAAAGGCTTAAGATCTTCAGCGACCGTTGCTTTCCCTGCGATTTTGTTGAGCCCCTTACTGTCCTCTTTTGCCAGATATAATTCCAGATTCAAAGGCGTATCCGCCGCCGCGATACGCACGGTCCGATACGCTCCATCATCCGCGATTTTCGCTTTGGCCTTTGTCGACAAAACCACTCCTCTGCCTTTTTCCGCCGCCCGCAGAATCAAATCCTTCGATGATTTACCAATATTCAACACCCGCACAAACACCGGAACCTCTGTTTCATCTTTCTCCAGTCGATAACTCTCCAGTATCGAAGCGTCACCCACCGAGTAGGAAATCACTATCCGCGAACCATGATAATACAGCCCACGGTAATGTCCCCACGATCTCGGCAAGGGGCCGAAACGCCGCCCGTCGAGCCCTTCAATCCGTAAATCATCAAACTCACCCGTCGCCGGATTTGCCCAACCTGGGCCATCAGGCAAATCAAATTGCAATTCCCCCATCGTCTTCGGATGCATCCGGTGTTTGCCATTATAAGAAATCCCATTCCAATCGATAAAACCTTCACCCGTCCATGCCCCGGCTAACCGCAACGTATCATGTTCAAACCCCACCCAAGCTCGACCCGCGCCCACGCCACCGGGGCCCGCATCCAAACGAATCGCAATGGTCTTGAATGCAATATTGGCATTCGGTGACAACAGATCGGGTTCCGGCTGACCGCTACGGGACGCGATACGTTGCTCTTTTGTCATCACAGGAGCTGGTAAAGTATCCGGCGCCATCATCTGGTAAGTGTAGATCTGAAAATCGCCATAGTCCTGATCCTTCCACGGTTCCCGGATCACTGGCACGGGCCCTTTGGAGCTTCCTTTGGGCAAACCTGCCAGATATTCATCCGTCACCTTCGTCCACTGCGATGGATTTGATTCCTTGAGATACACACTGCGGATATAATGGATCACATCATATTTTTGCTCGGGAACCAGTTGTACTTGCGGAATCATCAACCGCCATCCCCGAGTCAAAGTCTGGTACATCGTATAAGGATCTTTGCCGTGCTGAAACTTTCCCTCTCCAAAACGCAAAGCCTGGGCAATCGAGCCTGGCAGATTGAGATCACCGTGGCAGTTCTGGCATATCGATCCATATATTCGCTTACCCCGTTCAAGGGATTTTTCATCCCAGGCCCGAATCAATCCCGCATGGTCAATCTCCTTCTCATACGCAGGTAATGCCGATAGCGGCAACAAGGGAGCTCCTGGGGGCAGAGATGCGATATCTTGCGCTAAAGCAAAACGACTCAATGAGACAACTAAAATTAATAGGGCGGAAAATCGAGTGGAAATCATTACTTTAAGATATCGACAGGCATCCTCGACGCAAGAACTGCCTCCATCTCTTTAGTTCACCACATTTCTCAACGCCTCAGCCAGCAAGGCGCGTTTCACTTCTTCAGCCCCTTTTCTACGGAACTCCTCCTCCCCCTGTTCACAGTAAAACGCAGCATGGGGATTGATGATCAATCGATCATGTGCCGGATGGGACACATCCCGCCAAGCTTGAAGCACTGCATTATTATCATCCGGCGGCTCCTTTTCCAGCACATCAATCCCAGCACCGGCCAGATGACGTGATGCCAGTGCATCGACAACGGCATCCGTATCCACCACTCCACCTCGTGCCGTATTCACCAGAAACGATCCCGCCGTCATTTGATTGATTTCCGCAGTTCCCAACATGCCCCGTGTTTCATCCGTAAGCGGACAATGCAAACTGATCACATGAGCCTGTTTCAACAACTCACTCAAGTCATCAACCCGCCGCATTCCCAATGCTTTATCTTTCCCGTCCGGAACGTAAGGATCATAAAACACCACTTCCATTCCATGAGCTTTTGCCCGTAGCGCTGCCGCCGTTCCAATACGACCTAGGCCAATGACTCCAAACACCCTGCCTCGCAGTCGTTGCAAGGGAGCGGCCTGCTCAACGCTCCATTTACCATCCCCACGCTGCAAACGCCGGTTCAATAAATTCACCCCGCGCATCAGGGACAAGGCCATCGCCATCGCTGAATCCGCTACCTCCTCCGTTCCATAGTCAGGCACATTGCAAACCGGGATTCCTCGCTCTCGTGCAGCTTCCACATCCACCATGTCGTAACCCACCCCCGGTCGCACGATCACCTTGCACTGTTTCAGACTCTCGATCGTTTCACGCCCCAAAGTGAGAAAATGATAAATCATCAAAGCATCGGCATCCTCGATCTGCCCGCGTAATTCCTTCTCACTACCGGCTTCCAAAGCAATCACCTCCGCCACGCCCGCTAAAACCTTGCGTTCAGGTTCCAGTGGCTCAGCGATGAAATCGGTAATATAGACTTTTTTCATTTTACGAAGTTCAATCCTTCCCTAACCTACTCATTCATAAAACTCACTTCAATCTAGAAGCTCACCTATATTACAACATGTCCGCTCAATCTCCCACCTCTGCAATGCCTCGGCTAAGTCTGATGATGTTCCTCCAGTTTTTCGTCTGGGGAGCATGGTTTGTTACTCTGGGCGCGGCGTTGGGATCGAATGAGCTAGCAGGTTCAATCGGCGCGGCTTATGGAACAGCGCCACTCGGCGCTATCTTTGCCCCTCTCTTTTTAGGAATCATTGCCGACCGTTTTTTTCCTTCACAAATTGTGATGGGCGTGCTCTTTCTGGTCGGCGGCGTCTTGATGTACCTAGCCGGTAACGCAGCAGCGGCAGGAGATAGCGAGCTAATGGTTAAGTTATTCCTCGGCCACATGCTTTGTTATATGCCTACACTCGGCCTGGGAAATACCATCGCCTTTTCCCATCTCAGTAGAATCGAATTTCCCAAAGTGCGAGTCTGGGGCACCATCGGCTGGATCGTTGCCGGACTAGTAGTTGGTTTTTTGGGATGGAGCACCAACCTGAACATCTTCAAACTGGCCGCCGTCAGTTCTTTAATACTCGGAGTGTATTCCTTTTTCCTGCCACACACGCCCGCCCCCGCCAAAGGACAGAAAGTCGACATCAAAGCTTTGTTGATGTTTGATGCCTGGAAGCTTCTAGCCAAACCCTCCTTTTTTGTTTTCATCCTTTGCTCAGGACTTATCTGCGTTCCTTTGGCTTATTATTATGGCCTGACATCGAACTACCTCACCAATGCAGGTTTCGAGCAAGCCGCTTCATCGATGAGTATCGGGCAGATGTCCGAGATCATTTTCATGTTATTGATCCCCTTCTTTTTCAGAAAACTAGGAGTCAAATGGATGATCCTGGTCGGTATGATGGCATGGGTGCTGCGTGTTACCTTCTCTTTGCATTCGGAGCTCCTGATCAAGTGACGTGGATGTTGTTCTTCAGCATCGCATTGCATGGAATTTGTTACGACTTTTTCTTCGTCACCGGATTCATGTATGCAGACAAAGTGGCTCCGAGCGAGATTCGCGGCCAAGTCCAGAGCCTGCTGGTATTCATCACCCAGGGAGTCGGCATGTATTTTGGTTACAAAGTTGCTTTCGGAAAATTCGGTGGAGTCAGCAAATACGAAGATCTGGATAAAGCGATCACAGCGGCTCAAAGTGCGGGTGATCTGTCTTTTGGTCAAAAAATGGCGAAAATGTTTTCAGTAAATATGCCCGAAGGCGTTGACTCCACTCTCATTTCTGAAGCGATGATGCAATGGAAGGAATTATGGATCCTGCCAGCCATCATGGCTGCCGTGATCACCGTGGTATTTTTCCTGGGTTTCTGGGATAAAACCCAGGTCGCCGAGGATGATTAACCCTTCCCTACCCGCCATAAGCAAAAGAAATCTTTCTTGCCTTTTGTGATAAGAACTGCGAAAAACCCTCGGCCTTAAATCCAAACTCCCTACCTCATGTCTAATCCTCAAAAATCCAGCATCGGTCTTCTTGCAAATCTCAGCACGATGATGTTCCTACTCTTCTTTGTCTGGGGAGCTTGGTTTGCGGGACTGGGAGGATTCATGGTCAAAGCTGGAATGGGCTCCGCCATTGGAAACGCATACTCCTGCACCCCAATTGCTGCCATTATCACCCCTTTCTTCATTGGCTTTTTTGCTGATCGCTTTTTCAATGCAGAAAAATTGCAAGGCCTGCTATTGCTTCTATCAGGAGTTTTTCTCGCCATCGCCCCTTCTTTTGCCAAACCTGAAACCTCCTCTATTTTTGTCTGGTTGTTGCTAGCTCACGCCCTGTGCTTCATGCCTACCCTCAGTCTTTCAAATACGATCTGCCTGAAACATCTTGCCCACTCTGAAAAAGAATACCCAAGGGTGCGGATTTTTGCCACTCTAGGTTGGATCATCGCTGGTTTATCGATCAGCCATATTTTCCATTTTGACTCTTCTATCTATCAGTTATACGTCGGCGCAGGCGTGGCCTTTGTGGTAGGAATTTATTCGTTCTTTCTACCCAAAACCCCACCACCGGGCAAAGGGGAAAAAGTCAATATTGGAGAACTCGTCGGTGCTGGCACCCTCCCTTATTTTAAGAAATTCTCTTTTGCGGTTTTCATGTTCGCTTCCCTGTTATTGTGCGTAGCCTTCATGCCTTACTGGGCCAACCTCTCCGGCTACCTAGATCAGGCAGGAATTAAAGAATATGTTGGCTTCCTGACATGGGGCCAAATTGCTGAACTGCCGGTCTTGTTTTTCGCCCTGCCTTTTTTCCTCAATAAAGTTGGCATCAAATGGACCATGGTCATCGGAGTCGTGTGCTGGATCTTACGCTATTTGCTATTTTCAACATCTGCCGGACAACTTGCCGGAGGCTCCGACCTCGACGGTGTATACCCCTTGTTGCTTGCAGGAGTATTACTACACGGTTTTTCTTATGACTTTGTTTTTGTCTCGGGTTATCTCTACGTGGACAAACATGTGAACGAGAAAATCCGAGCTCAGGCCCAAGGCCTGCTCACCGTATTCACTCAGGGAATTGCTTTCCTCATTAGTTCTAAACTGTTTTCGGATTATTATTACAATCAAATGGTTGGAGAAGAAGGTGGCTTCGCCGAATGGCAACAATTCTGGATGTTACCCGTCGGCTACCTAGTCGTAATTCTCATCCTCTTCATCATCTTCTTCCGTGACAAAAAATCGGATGAGATTCCGCACGAAGCCCAGTAAGTCCATTGAGAATAACTTTTAATTTTCCATCCATAAATGAAAACCATCAAACACGGCATCATCGGTCTCGGTTGGTTTGGCGAAATGCACGCCAAAGCGCTCTCGGCCGTTCCTAACGTAGAAGTTCACTCTATCTGCACCCGCACCGAATCCAAACTCAAGGACATGGCCGGGCAGTTCGATGTTCCGAACACTTACACTGACTACCACGAAATGCTCGCCGACCCTGAACTGGATTCGGTCAGCATCACTACCATGTGGGATCAGCACAAAGACCCGTCACTGGCCGCGCTCGCTGCCGGCAAGCACGTCTTCCTCGAAAAACCGATGGCCTCGACTGTGGAAGACTGCGATGCCATCGTCGACGCCGCGAACAAGTCTGATGCGATGTTCATGGTTGGTCATATCTGCCGATTTAATCCTCGTTACGCCGCAGCCAAAGCCGAGATCGCCGCCGGGAAAATCGGCAAGATCATTTCCATGTATGCGCGCCGTAATCTACCCGCCTGGGTCGGTGCATCCGTGCTGGATAAAATCGGCCCGATCATCGGTGATGGCGTTCACGATACCGATCTCATGTTGTGGTTCAGCGAATCGAAAGTGGTAAGCACTTACGCCCAGACCGTACAGGTTCGCGATCACGCCAACCCCGATCTCGGACAAGTCATGTATCGCCTCGAAAACGGCGCCTCCTGCATCCTGGAATCCGTCTGGTGTCTTCCTGATACCACGCCATTCCAAATCGACGAACGCCTTGAAGTCATTGGCACCGAAGGTTCCATTTCGCTTCACGACACTCATCCCAATTTTATGATAGTGGACAAAGATGGCGCACGCTGTCCGGACACAACCTACTGGCCGGAGATCCACGGACAAGCAAGCGGCGCCCTGCGCGACGAACTCGCCTACTTCGCTAATTGCGTCATCAAGGGAGAAAAACCCAGCGTGATTACTCCCGAGGAATCACGCGCTGCGGTGCAAGCCTGCCTAGCCGCCGAAGAATCAGCACGAACAGGGCAAGTCATAACACTTTGACCAAGGAGAGGCACTTTCCAAGTGCCTCCCCCCCCCTGCGCTTGAAAAGCGCCACTCCTTGTATCACCTTCCTGCAGTCACGTCCTTCAAGGCCTCCAGGCCTTCGAGAATTTTCAACTCCCCTTTATTACGCCGGGTCAGCCGGCGGAAATGATCTTTATATTCTCCAATGTCCTCCCCCTTGCCCAGAAACAAAACAAGATTCAACTGCGGTAAAGGCTTGTCTTCCTCCCGATAGTATCTCTTTACCAGATTTTTCACATGCTCCTCAATTTCTTCCGGCGTGTAGGGAGGCTGAGGCGCAACACGCCTACCTCCACCC
>JAADHD010000380.1 GCA_013152075.1 Verrucomicrobiota bacterium
TGATACGCGGGCGCCTGAAGGCAAGCATACCGGATGGGCTTATTGTCATGTGCCGAATGGTTCGGATGTCGACATGACGAAGGCGATTGAGAGTCAGATCGAGCGTTTTGCGCCGGGGTTTCGGGATTGTGTGATAGAGCGACGTGTGATGACTTGCGCGAAATATGAATCCTACAATCCTAACTTGGTAGGGGGGGATGTAACTGGTGGGGTGAACGATTGGGCGCAATTGCTTGCGCGACCAGCTTTGCGATTGAATCCCTACACAACACCTGCGAGGGATATATTCATCTGTTCGGCTTCAACTCCGCCGGGAGCTGGTGTGCATGGAATGTGTGGTTATCGAGCGGCACACACGGCAATGAAAAAGTAAGTTGCGCCTGGAGAGTCTATTTTTTCTTCTTTGCCCTTTTGGCGGGGAGGTCATCTCGGCTAAAGGGTTCGCCATAGGCTGTGGTCACTTTCTGTAAACGAGCGCGCATTAGTTTTAAAATATCCAGGTAATCCTCGTCCTGCGCAAAATTTTTCAGTTGATCAGGGTCGCGACTGAGATCGTGAAGAAACTCAAAATCATCATCGAAGTATTTGGCGTAAACATAACGTTCACCGCGAATGCCTTCCCAGTTGGGTATGCTGGAGTGCTGGCTGAAAAACTCCGCCAGAGTGTCAGTGCGCCATTCTGAAGGTTGCTCTCCCGCGACAATTTTTTTGAGGCTTCGTCCCTGATATATAGATGGGATCTTAAGTCCTGCGTAGTCTAATATGGTAGCAGGGATGTCAATATTCAGAGCCATCTTCTCAGCGACCTGAGCATGATGATCTTTTTGGCGTGGATCAAAGATGATCAAGGGCACGCGCAGGGATTCTTCGTAGTGGGTCCATTTTCCGGCAAAACCACGGTTGCCGGCGTAATAGCCGTTATCTGCTGAATAGATAATGATGGTATTCTCCGCAAAACCACTTGCCGCCAGAGCGCTTTGAACTCGTCCGACGACATTGTCGATGCCAGACGCCATGCGCAGATAGTTGCGCATATTGTGTTGGTATTTTTCCGGAGTGTCCCAGCGCCATTTGAAGCGATCACGATGCATGGACTTGCGCAAGAATTCAGGATTAGCTGCGTAAACTTCGGGGGCATTGAGTTTGGGTAAGGGCATTTTCATGCCGTCGTAGAGATCGGCGACGGCTTTGGGATAGGGAAAGTGATCTTTTTTGTCGCTGTCCTCGGCATGGCTGGCATTGAAGTTAATCGAAATACAGAAGGGGGTGTCCTTGTTTTGTTTTTTGATAAATCCAATCGCCTCATCTCCGGCTAGTTCCGTTTCGTGTCGGAGTGAGCCATCGGGCATCTTTTTGAAGTAGGGGTTACGTCCAATTTGCTTGAAGTAGTTGAACATTTTTTCTGATTCCCCTTTCTCGAGTGAGAAATGGGTTTTGCCGATGTAGGCGAATTTGTAACCGCCATCCTGTAGGACTCTTGGATAGGAAGTCTCGGTAAACTTTTTATTAATCGCCCCGCCGGTGAAACGGTGGGTACGCATGTATAATCCGGTGAGCAGAGACGCGCGGCTCACCCAGCAGGTGGAGGTAGTCACAAACATGTTTTCGAAGCGAGTGCCCTCGTTGGCAAGTTTGTCGATGTTGGGGGTTTTGACTACGGGATGACCAGAACAGGAGAGGAAATCAAAGCGTTGGTCATCGGTCAGGAAAAAAATGATGTTGGGTTGGTCTGCGGCAAAACTTTTCAGGGCGGGCAAGAGGCAGAGGAGTAAAACTAGTTTGCGGAGGTTCATGAGTGAAATACAGGTTTGCTGGATGTCGTCAAGTTACGGTGAGGGAATTGTTTTTTCAAGCGCGTTGCCATGCGAGGGGTGCAAGACAAAAAAGTTTAAAATAGGCGATATGGGTTGGTAAGGAGAGTTGCCTTTCAAGGAGGGGCACTTTTCAAGTGCACACATCATTTGAAATCGGCGCTTGGAAACCGCCGTTCCTTGAGAGTTTTCTTTTTCATGCGATGTTCCTTGCAGTTTTGTTAAAGAACATCAGCTCCGTCAACTCACACAAAAATATTTACACCCCCGAATTATTGATTGAACGAGTTTACGGCAAGCCATGAAATTTATCATTTGGCATTTATCATTTGGCATAGAGCATTTATCATTTCCCCTGACCCTTCCCTCTCTGCGAGCCCTGGTAATCTCTTTGCTGCTGAACTCAATAACAAATAGATTGCTCCCCGGAAGTAAGACGTGCAAGATGCAACTGTGACAACAACCCTATCCAGTAAGGGACAAGTGGTGATTCCATTAGAAATCCGAAGGAAGCTTGCGTTGCCCGAAGGAGCTATCATTTCGTGTGAAGTGATTGATGGCAAGATCGTTCTCGATCCTGAACCCGCAAGAGCCAAAGCTACCTTGATTGATGAAGAAGGAAAACCTGTCTTAGTGGCGCCGCATGGTGCACCTGGTATGACTCCTGAGTTAGTAAACGAAATTCTTAACTCGTGAAGGCTCTTTTGGAGTAACTATTCAAGTCTGAAAGATTCACCGTCAAACAAAGTAAAAAGCCGCAGAGTGGCAGAAAAAAGCAGATGCTTTGAAAATAAAAGTGGATGCGGCCAAGAGCGCGGAAAATAAATAAAGCGGCAATCAGTTTTAACTCTTAAATTTACAGGTTTTCTGATTTGATTGGCGAGTGATGATTGATAAATCTATGATTTCCCCTTTGGGCTGCCTACGGCAGTTTGTCTCGCTCGGCTCGGCTGTTGATTTTTGATGGTCGAAGTTCCTCATACTTCATCATTCATCACTCCTTGTTCAATATTCGATATTCCTCCCCTCATGTCTTCTCCCAAACCTCACTACCGGGCCTTCATCAGCTATTCGCACAAGGATGCGAAGTGGGCGAAGTGGCTGCATCGGTCACTGGAGAGATACGTGGTGCCGATTGATGCTTATCCACAGGAGGAAAAGCGGGAGAAGGATGGATCGAAACGGAATCGGCGACTAACACCGGTATTTCGTGACCGGGATGAGTTGTCGGTGTCGGGATCGCTGGCCGATGCTATTAGGGTAGCGCTCGAGGCATCGGAAAACCTGATTGTTCTGTGTTCGCCGGGCTCTGCGGAATCACTGTATGTGAATGCGGAGATTGATCTGTTCCGTGAGCTACATCCTGATAACGAAAAAAAGATCTACGCACTGATCATCGAGGGAGAACCGCCGGACTGTTTCCCCCCGGCTTTAATCGCGGGCGGAGTCGAACCGATTGCGGCGGACGCGCGGGAAGTTGGTGACGGCAAAGCTGATGCGAAGCTGAAGTTGATTGCCGGCATATTAGGAGTCGGCTTTGATCGCTTAAAACGACGGCGGGCAAAACGGCAGCGCAATCGATTGCTGGTGATGGTGGCCTTGGTATCTGCCGTAGCAGTGATGACTACCGCTTTGGCGGTGCGGGCGACCCGGGCGGAGCACAAGGCGAACATCCAGGAAAAAGCGTCGCGGGCGCGGGTGCTGGCGGTGACAGAGCCGGTGAAGGCACTGGCCCTGGCGCTCGATACCGCGGAGGAAGAACAGGCTCTGAAGGGGGCGGTGTCGGCTCCTGTGATGTCGAGTTTGTTGCACACCCTGGAGACAGGCAGAGAGACGGCACGTTATACTTCGCTTGGAGGGGGGCATCAAGTCACTGATTGTGTGCCGAGCCCGGATGGAAACAGCATCGCATATACCACAGCTATCGGGGTTTTTGTGGTGGATCGATCTTCCGGTTTGTCCCGGGAAATTTTTCGTCCGTCGGAAGGGGGAGTCGTTCGAAAAATTGCTTTTGGAAAGGCGAGCTGCTGGCGATGGGAGATGACAAGGGGAGGCTTTTTGTGTTACGTCTCGACGGGAAGAAACTATTGTGGGAACGCCAAGCCTATGAAGGTTCAATCAATGGCCTAGCTTGGATTGCGAGTAGTGGGAAAATTATTTCCTGCGGAGGCGGAGGATTGCTGCGCTTTTGGACTAAGGAGGGAGAGCAAGCCGCGGCTGAAATTTTATTGCCGGTGGGATCCGTTGGGGCTTTTGCGGTGAGCCCAGATGGTAAATTGGCTGTCGCAGCGGCGTCGGAAATGGCTGCCGGAGACGGTGCCTGGATGATTGATTTTGAATCCGGAAAGAAGACGAAGTTGAAAACTGGAGATGACCTGATTCGAGCGTTCGTTTTTGATAGAGCGGGTTCGCGTCTGGCCGGTGCGGGATTGGATCGAGTGATACAATTCTGGGATCACCGGGGTCAACCCCTTGGCGGGACGATCCGGACGGGGCATGATGGTGCGATCAACAGTCTGGCATTCCATCCCTTCGAACCTCTGATTGTGAGCGGTTCGGAAGACGGCACCCTGCGGGCTTACACGGAATCGGGAAAGCAGGCTTTTGCTCCTCTGCAAGGGCACGCAAAGCCGATTCGCAGCATCAGCTTTGATCCGGTCGGACTGAATGCAGTGAGCGCCGGCGAAGATGGATCCGTAAGGATCTGGGATTTCAGCGGGCTTCAGGCGGCATCGCCGATTCAGGCAGGGATCAACAGCCGGGTTTTGCTCTTTCACCCGGATGGCACCCAGCTTGCCGCAGGATCCATGGATGGAAAAATTCGCTTTTATGCTTATCCATCAGGGGAATTGTTGCGTACGATTGAAGCGCACTCCGGTCCCTGTAATATACTGGAACCGCTTGCCGATGGCAGTGGTTTTGCCTCGACGGCATACGAGCTCAACGAGGTGCGGGTTTTTTCATGGGAGGGGAAAAGTGATGGGGCGGTGTTCAGGGATCCTGGCGGACTTATGCATGTGATAGCAGCACATCCGCGGGACCCGGTGTTATTTGTCCTGGGCAGTTCAGGTGAACTATACCAACTCGCCTTGCCCTCTTTGTCCGTGATTCGCCAGGATTCTTTTTCTGGAAAAGATAGAGGTGTGGATTCGCGTTCAGGATTGGCAATTCTACCGGAGAGTGAATCTTTGCTGCTACGTGCCAATTCTTTTATCAATATCCGGGGAATAGAAAATCCAGCGGAATTATTGGCCCGGGAGGGAAGCTTGCAGAGTACCTATGCCCAGAAATTTCGTTTTGTGTTTTCTCCTAATCGCAAACTGGTATTAACCGGCGGGAATCTAGCAACAGGGCGTAGCGTGCTGAATCTCTATCGCTTGCCGGAGTTGCAACGTATCGGTGAAATAGAGATGCCGTGGGATGCGGTGCAGATTGCCTCCATCAGCCGGTCAGGTCGCGAAGTGCTGTTGATTTCAAAGGAGGGCAGACTGCAGTTTTTATCAATCAAGGGCGAGGCGATGGGGCCGGTGTTGCGAGCTCATGGGCATGATCCGAGAGGCTTTGCACTGCATCCCAGTGAAGAGGTGCTGGCAACAACGGGAGGGAGCGGCTGGATCCGGTTTTGGAATTTTGGTGAGAAAGCGTGGATGAGAACGGCGCGCATTCGCCTTGGGCGGTCAAAAGCGAGCAGTGCCCGAACAACATCATTATTGGCTAGGACGGCGTCGAGTCTACTTTCGCGTAAGTCGAATAGTGACGGGAGGAGTATCGACGGACGGGCTGTATTCCCCGAGGCTGGGATCAGTCTAAAAATCCCGCAGGGGTGGGCGCAGTTCGATCCGCGTGCGCTTGCGCTGTTTGAGCGTTTGGTGACCGCGGCGGGAAGTGTTGATGCAAAGCGGGTAAAAATGCGCGGAGCTTTTTCTAGGGGAGATGAAGTCCAGTTCCGTATTTTCGGAGCACCTAATTTTTATATAGGCACTGCGGAAGAATTCAGGGGGGTGGAAAATTTTGCAAGACAGCTGCCCGCATTCCAGGCGAAATTGCAAGGATTGCTCAACAAGCAGTCGAATAAGCTTGGGCTCGCTAGTAATATTGTGTTTGGGACGCCTCACTGGAATGCTGAGCTTAGGGTGTTTGTATTAGAGGCGGCGGGTAAGAGTTCGGACGGAAATCCCATTCGTATGAAGGCTTGGTTGGTGCCTACCCGATCGCACACCGTTGCCATTATTTGTTTTGGAGATTCTAATTTGTCGAGAGAGGTGGAGGAAATCATGCAGAGCATCGAGATCGATGACGAGATTGCTCCCGAGGTGGAGGAGTATGCCCGCGCCGAAGAAGCTCTGGAGGCTTCGGTCACTGCGTTCGAGCGACGTGTGACTCGCAAGAGAGAAGCGGAACGGGATCGCCAGCAATTTTTGGTATTACAAAAAAAATGGAATGAAGAGCAACGTTTAGGAAAAATTAACGAGGCGCTGGTCACGTGCGGTGAAGCACTTGCATTGATGAATAAATGGACCCGAAAGAGTGATGTCAAATCGGGAGAAATGACAATTGTTAATTGGGTGAATTTTTCTACCTATGAAGTGAGTGCTCTTCATGGGATGGCCTCTCTATATATCAGCAACAAGGATGCCGATAGCGCAAAAATAGCGGCGAACCGGGCCTTGAATTTGCTTGAGGGGTATCGCCGGGTGGTAAGCGATAGAGATGCTCCTAATTTCCATCATTTGGAGGTAATTTGTTTTCAGGATATGTGTAGGGCAGCTGAATTGAGAAAAGATTATGCCGCTGCCGTCAGCTGGATGAAAAAATCAGTGATCGCCCACCGGATGAAAATAGAGACTGACTCTAAGAAAAATGCATACGGGCAAATCACTTTGGCAAATGCCTTGGCGCTGTTGGGAGAGATCCAACGGAAAAATGGGGATTACCAGGATGCAGTGAGCAGTGTGGAGGAGGCGATTGAAGTGGTAAAAAGTATGCCTGAATCTGTTCGGGGTAAATCCTGGGCAAGGACAGTTTCGGGTTATTATAGGGGCATCGCCTCGATTTCCCAATCAGCTGGAAAGGGAAAAGAGGAAATAGCAGCTCGCAAAGAAACATTATCCTTGGCTGAGGATTCTCGACAAGCTTACGCGAACGATCCCAGGTCAAGATGGGAAGTGCTTGCTGCACGTTATAATCTGGCAAATGCAATTCGCCGTGTTGATAAAAAACGCTGGTATGAGGTGATTGCGCTATACAATGAAACCGTTGATGAACTGGCGACATTACGAGTAGAAACAGGAGACAAGTCTGTGCCAGGGGTTGACCTTCGCCGGAGTGAGAGCAATTTCCATCGAGCATTGGCCATAGCGCTTTGGGAGCGAGCGGCGGTTCTTCAGTCTGAGCGTGCGGCTTTTGATGAAGAACTGATATTTCTCGATCAGTCAGTGAGCGAAGCGGAAGTTGCTGCAAATCTTGCAACAGGAGAGTGGGTGGATTCTTATCTTCAACAAGTATATCATAAACGTGGAGGCCTCCACTACCGAGCTAAACAGTATGAAAAATCTGCTGCTGACCGGGGGAAGCGGGTCATTGTATTTCGTCGAATCGTTTCCAGAGAAACAGGGAATAAAAAATCCGGGCTCGAAATGAGTCTGTCGCTTATCTTGAATGACCAGGCTACAGCCTTGGAGAAAGCAGGGAAGCTTTCTGAGGCCAGAGCAAGGAGTAATGAGTCCATGGGTGTTCTGGATGCGCTTATTGATGCAGATTCAAATAACCTGCGTGCGAAGGGGTATTTGATGTCGGTAATCGGTACCGCGATGCGAATAGTGGGGAGGATTGGGGATTTGGAGGAAGTAAGTGTATTGAGAGCCCGCCGTGTCGCTTTGGCTGAAGAGGTCGCGGCTCGAGAGGATGCCAAAGCGGAACCGTTGATTCAGGCGTATTACGCCTATGCCGGTGAGGCGGATTATCTGAATAGAAAAAAAATTGGTAAGCTTGATGATTGGATTGTTTTGTACGGAAAAGCCCTTGCCGTGAGTGATCGAGTCGATGGTGCCGGTAAGATGACGGAAACGCTACGCAAGAGTGTAGAGGGGTGTTCGAGCACGCTGGTAAAATTACAGGCAAGTGAGGCGAAGTAAATTAGGGGGCTTGATGTACGTAAATTTTTATCACAGGAGACTGTTTTCCTAATTTCAGTAAGGACTTTTTTGTAAGCGATATCAGGATATAGAGTCTAATAATA
Organism: Verrucomicrobiota bacterium; assembly: GCA_013152075.1. Classification (GTDB taxonomy): domain Bacteria; phylum Verrucomicrobiota; class Verrucomicrobiia; order Verrucomicrobiales; family DEV007; genus JAADHD01. Next base: position 8,050 of record JAADHD010000380.1, read on the forward strand.
AGTCATGTTTCCAATATATTTTAACCTCCTTGCTCGGGTCTGTTTATTTGCGATCTCACTGGGATTACTGACATCCTGCGCGACGGCTCCTGCAAATATAAAACGCGCCGGGGTGGATGGTGAGATTAGTTGCTCGCTGAGAAAACACTCGCTTGAATTCTTATTGGAGCAAGCTCTCAAAGATCGCAGTTCGGATGATTCCACTCATGCGCTCGCACATTTTGTCGAGCGGTGGCAGAGTGAGAGGGGGGGGACCGATAGTGGTGAGGTGACGATCACTTATACTAACGGAAATAAGCGGCGATACTTCGTCCAGTTTAACAACGGCCATGGCAGCTTCCCGTTGACTTATTTTGACCATGTCAGTCCGGCGGTGGATTTCAAATTGAAGAAGATTCCGCATTATCGACGGCAAGGGGTGGGAGCTCCACTGGTTGCTCTGCGTGAAAACACTGGCAGGGAGGCGATTGAAGTTTTTTATCCGCCTGAGGCTATCACACGTCCGGTGACGGCGGTGATCGAGCTTGGTGAAATGAGAAAGGGGGTTCAGGAGGTTCACGTTGATCTGCAATGTCCGTTGCAAGTGCAGGAGGTGACTTACGAGGGCAAATCCACACCGCTGGCGGCGGATCTTTCTGTTCCATGGGCGGCACTGTTGTCACGGGGCGGTGATTTGAACCGCTCTCGGGTGAGAGACTTTATTGACCGCACTCCGACTCGCGAGCCGCGCCTTTATTTGATGGAGCCTTATGATCCTAATAAAGAGCCGTTGATCATGATCCATGGATTGCTGAGCAGTCCTTTAGTTTGGGCGAAGCTGAGCAATGAGTTGTGGGCCGATGACGAAATTCGCAAACGTTACCAGATCTGGCATTACCTCTACAACACCTCAGCGCCGGCTTTGTATTCGGCACGCATTTTGCGTAGTCAATTGCGGGAGTTGCGGCCTTTGCTCGATCCAAGTGGACGTGATCCGGCAATGCAATCTACTACGGTCATTGCACATAGCATGGGAGGCTTGGTCGCTCGTGGTCTGATCACCCGACCGGGTGAAGCCTTCTGGAATGTGGGTTTTACTCAATCTTTTGATTCACTCAAACTCAGTGGAGACGATCGAGATACTCTAAAAGAAGCGTTCTACTGGCAGCCTGAGGCTCATGTGAAGCGGGTGATTTATATGGCTGTGCCCCATCTTGGTAGCGATGTCGCTGATCATTTTGTCGGTTGGTTGGGCCACTTGCTTGCCAAGCCCCCGAACAAATTCAAGATGTTTTATGATCGGATTTCAGCAGCAAATCCAGGCGCGTTCACACCGGCATACGCAGAATTGGGCAGCGGAAAGCTGGACAGCATCCATGCGCTGTCACCCAAGCAGCCGACTTTGTCCATTCTGGCCAATCTTCCCAATGCGGGTTCAGTTCGGGAATTCAGTCTCATCGGTGATCGAGGAAAACCTGGCTTGCTCAAGGATTCCTCTGATGGGGTTGTTTCCTACTGGAGCAGTCATCTGGAGCGGGCGGAAAGTGAAGTGGTTTTTTCAACGGATCATTCCGGAGTTACGGTGCTTCCTGAAGCGGTTGACGAGGTGAAGCGCATTCTAAAGTTGAGGTGAATGTTGCAATGAAAGTTGAAGATCAGGGAAGAGAGTGCGACTGAACAGTCATTCCTGTTGTCTCTGATTGCGCATGATTACAAGCCTGCTTGAACATTACCCCAAGTATCATCATCTAGTTGCTTCGACGCAGCTGGTTCTAGCGATGCTGGGTATGGGAATGGTGATGCGTCCCAGGGATTTTATCGAGCTTGTACTGGAGCCGAAACCGATGGTCGTTGGGGCTCTCTACCAACTGATCGGAATTCCTTTGCTCACCGTGCTGATGATTTTTTTCATCAAACTACCGCCTGAGATCGTGGTGGGATTTTTTATGTTGGCGGCGATGCCGGGGGGCTCGATGTCGAATATTTACACCCATCTCGGCAAAGGCAACGCGGCTTTGTCGGTGGCTTTGACCGGATTGATGACGCTGCTCGCGCTGTTCACTGCACCGCTGATTCTGAAGATTTTTGCCAGCGAATATATCCCGGCTGATATTGAGATGCCGGCAGGGGTGATCATGCGGGAAATTTTTCTGTATCTTTTATTGCCGCTGGTGGTGGGGATGGGACTGGGCCGTATTGTAGGAACAAAAAAAGCGCACCTGATTTCGATTTGGACGGTGCGCGGTAGTTTGATAGCGCTCAGTGTGTTGGTGGTAGGATCGTTGGGCAGTGGTCAGATTGATGTGGGCTCTTATGGTTATCGGGTTCCCATTGTGGTGTTTCTTTACTGCCTCATCATTCAGATAGTGGTTCTAAGGGGTTCGTTCTATGTGCTGAAATTTTCTCGGCGTGACTCGACCACTTTGGGAATTGAATCGAGCATGAAAAATGTGAATCTGAGTCTGCTGATTGCAGCTTCTTTCTTTAAACTTGATGGGCCAAATGCAGAATTTGGCGGCGGTGTTCTGTTTGTGTTGTTGCTTTATGGAGGAGTGAGTTTGTTCGTTTCCGCTGTGCCGGCTTTTGCGAATTACCGACATATGAAAAAACAGGGGCGTTTGGCTGAAGTGGATGTAAGACAAAATAGTTAGGCAACTGGCAGCAATGCGTTTCGCCCTTTCAGGGCTAGAAGGAGTTGGGCTTTTTACCCAGCGCTTCGCACTGGGCTGTCTCATTAAGCACCGTTGGTGCAAGAGAGAGGAAGGTAACCTGTCCTGTAAGGACAAAATGTGATAGCCCAGTGCGAAGCGCTGGGATTAATTTTTTTTATTGCCAGCCCTGAGCCGGAACGTAGTGGAGACAGCCGGAGGCAACGGGCGAAATGAAAGGGCAAAATAATATTGATGTGTGATAAGGGAGCTTTTAATAACCAATGGCTAACTATTATGTCTTGCACCCGCTAGTGCGGCGAATGTTCGAATGCTCTTGCCCCAATGACTGAAAATGGCTAGAAGTTTTGAGAATATTACCAAAACCTCAAACGTACACCTATCTGGAGCAGGAAGGATTAAAAGATGAAAACACTACCACTGACTAAAGCGAAAGACGATTTGTCACAAGTAATCCGGGATGCTGGCGATGAGGAAGTGCTCATTACTCGACATGGTCGACCTGCAGCTATCGTCATCGGATTTGCTACGGATGAAGATTGGCTTGAATACCGTTTGACTCATGACGAAAAATTTCTAACATCCATTGAGAGTGCAAGGGATAATATAAAGGCAGGGAAATTCACCCGGCTTGAAGATTTACCTGAGTGACCGGAATACTCCAGAGAGACTCGTTAAGCGCTGAAATTGGCGAGGATCAGAATAAGAATGGCGATGCCTACGCCAATGAGAACGTATTGCCATGCAATGGCGACCAAGCCCAGTGATATCGCACCTCCAGCGATTCGGATATGCTCTTTTTTGACCCAGGAAATGATACCGAGAACCATCGCAAGGAATCCCAGTCCAGTGTAAATCAAGGCAATGCTGTCATGAGGTGCATGGAGCTCGTCTTCTTCAAAGGGGGGTAAGTGCGCGGCGTTATCTTCCTTTAGGATTTTGTCTTGTATCACTCTCTTACTGACCTTAATGGCCAGTTCTTTAAAGGAGGGGGCTTCCTTTTTCTCTACTTCGACGACGGGAGTGTCCTCGGGGATTATTTCCGCCCGAAGATCATCTTGGAATATCGCAATGCCTACGGCAATCAAACCGATGACGAGTCCGACAATTCCAATGCGGTGTTTTACTTGAGAGCTCATTGGCTTTGAATAATAAGCAAATTATTGGAAACGCTCAAGCAAAGAATAGTCTCTGCTCATTTTTTTGGAAACTGAGGAGTAAGGCCAAGGTGCTTGGCCAGGAAAGCCCATTGATCAGCAGCTAGTTCAATTAGCTTGGAAGTGGGTTTGCCGCTGCCGTGACCCGACTTGGCCTCGATTCGAATCAGCATCGGGTTATCGCCCGAATGGGCTTGTTGCAATCGGCTGGCAAACTTGAAGCTGTGGCCGGGAACCACACGGTCATCGGTATCGGCGGTCATCACCATCGTTGGCGGGTAATCCGTGCCATCTTTCAAGTTGTGATAGGGTGAGTAGGCCAGCAGGGCGTCGAATTCTTCCCGGGTGTTTTCAGAGCTTCCGTAATCGTCCACCCAATAACGTCCGGCGGTCCACTTGTGGAATTTCAGCATGTCCATCACGCCAACGGCAGGCAGACAGGCACCATACAAATTCGGGCGTTGGATCATGCAGGCGCCAACCAGTAGGCCGCCATTGCTGCCGCCCTGGATTCCGAGGTGATCGCTGGAGGTGTAGTTGTTTTTAATCAGCCATTCGGCGGCGGCGATAAAATCATCGAACACATTTTGCTTGTGAGTTTTGGTGCCGGCTTTGTGCCAGGCATCTCCGTATTCTCCTCCGCCGCGCAGGTTGGGCATGGCAAACACACCGCCCATTTCCATCCACTGCAGTCGTGTCACGCTGAATCCCGGGGTCAGCGAAATATTGAATCCGCCATAGGCGTATAACAGAGTTGGGTTTTTTCCGTTCAGCACGATGCCCTTTTTGTGGGCAATGAACATGGGGATTCGTGTGCCGTCCTTGCTCTGGTAAAAGACCTGTTTGACCTCGAAGTCCTCCGGATTGAAATCCACTTCGGCCCGGCGAATCAATTGGCTGTCACCGGATTTCATGTCGTAGCGATAAGTGCTGGGGGGCGTGGCAAAGCTGGAGAAGGAGTAAAATGTTTCGCCATGTTCTTTTTTGCCGCCGAAGCCACTGGCCGTGCCTATTCCGGGGAATTTAACTTCACGAATAAATTTACCATTGAGATCAAACATTTTGATCTGGGTCTTGGCGTCCTTCAAATAATCACATACCAGGGTGTGATTGACGATGCCTGCGCTATCCAAAGCTTCTTCAGCTTCAGGGATTATGGTCTCCCAATTTCTCTGATCGGGCTGTTCAACATCGATCAATATCACTTTGCCCATCGGCGCATCGAGATTTGATTTGAAGTAGAATTTGCTGCCATAGTTTTCGATGAACGAGTATTCGTGATCAAAGTGGGTGATCAGCTTGACGATTTTTGAATTCTCATCGGCCAGGGGTTTGTAATAAATTTGGTAACGATCATCGGTTCCTTTTGAAACGGTTATGACGAGATAATCTCCATCCTCTGTAACGTAAGGGTAAAAGCCCCATTTAGGGTGTTGCGGGTCCGCATAGATCAGGGGGTCACCTGATTGGAGGGTGCCCAGTTTGTGATAGTAAATTTTGCTGTTCAGATTTGTGCTCTGAAATTTCTCACCTTCCTCGGGTTTGGGAAAACGTGAGTAGTAAAACCCTTTGCCCTCCTTGTCCCAATAGACACCTGAAAACTTGAGCCAGTTCAGTTCGTCCTCTAGCAGCTTACTCGTGCTCAGATCCAGCACTCGCCATTTGCGCCAGTCGGATCCGCCATCCTGAATGCCGTAGGCCATATAACGTCCGTCGTTGGTGAATTTAATTCCGCCCAATGCCACGGTGCCATCATCGCTCCAGGTATTGGGATCGAGTACCAAAACAGGATCACTGTCCAGTGTGTCTATGCGATAGAGGACACTTTGGTTTTGCAGTCCATTGTTCTTAAAAAAGTAATACTTGTTAGCCACCTTAAAAGGGGAACTGATTTTTTCGTAATCCCAGAGTTCAGTCAGGCGCTCTTCGATTTTGTTCCGGTAGGGAAGTTTTTCAAGGTAAGTGAAAGTCACCTTATTTTGTTCTTCGACCCAACGTTCGACTTCGGGGTCTTCACGAACATCGTTTTCCAGCCACTGAAAACGGTCGAGCACTTTTACGCCATGGTATTCATCGACATGATCAACCGTGCGTGTTTTTGGGTAAGTGAGTTTTTGTGCTTTCAGTTTGAGTAGTGGGATAGTTGATAACAAACTCGTGACTATGACAGTAACAAGGCTGTGTTTTATTAACAGGAAGGGTTTGCTCATTTTTTCTCTTTAATGATTACCGTTAGTTTAGAATTTATCCAGCTCTTCCATCACTCGCTGATAGACGGCAATGGAAATTCTGCATCCATGTTTGGAAACGGCCTCATCGACCAATTCTCGCGCTTTGTTGGCGGTGATGTGTTTGCGGAAGGCAGCTCCCGTTAACAGGCCAAGAAAGCCGATCACCGAGATCCCTTCTTCGACTGCGACCCGGCGAAGCAGTCGTTCATCGGCGAGCAACCAGTTGATGTCATTATCAATCGCCCATCGAAGTGTCGATTGATCACAGAGGCTCAGCGCTGTAGGTTGTTTGTCTTCGATTTCAAAATTAACCACGCTCGCTTTTTTAAAAAACTGGTCGA
>JAADHD010000167.1 GCA_013152075.1 Verrucomicrobiota bacterium
CCCCCTCCTCCAGCCCCCTGAGTAAAATCAGCAAACTTCACCGGCCGCTTTAGCGACGGGAGAAAAACTCTTTCGATGGATCGCACAAGGCCCATAAGCATTCAGTCCTTCAAGGTGTACCTTGGTACCATAACCTTTGTGTTTCTCAAAGCCATATTGCGGATATTCCACCGCATAGTTTCTCATGATTCGATCTCGCTCGACCTTGGCAATGATGCTCGCAGCAGCGATCGACATACTCAGAGAATCTCCCTTAATCACTCCTCTGTGCGGCACAGGCAAACCCTTCACTTCACGTCCGTCCACCAACGCCGCATCCGGCTTTACCGCTAAGGCCTTCACCGCACGGGCCATCGCTACATAAGTTGCCTGCAATATATTGATGCGGTCTATCTCTTCCGCCTCCACCAAACCCCACGCCCATATCACCCGCTCATCAGCGATCAGTTCTTCATACACTTGCTCCCGCCGCTTTTCACTCAGCTGCTTGGAGTCATTGACTACCGCGTGTTGAAATCCCTCCGGCAAAATCACTGCACCTGCAGTCACCGGTCCCGCGAGAGGCCCACGGCCAGCTTCATCGATACCGGCCACCAGATGGTGGCCAAGGGCCTGCATTTCTTGCTCCAGAGATAAATCCGGCACAGTTTTGCCTTTTTTTATTTGATTCCAGCCTAGCCAATTGCTGAAAGCTAAAAGCTGAGAACTGAGAGGCTGAGAAATCCCTTCGGCAACTAGGCCTTCTTCTGGGGCGCACGCGCCTTCACCTGAACAGCCTGCTTTCCGACACGATCACGCAAATAGTTCAATTTAGCGCGACGCACTTTACCTCGCTTCAACACTTCGATTTTTGCCAATTTAGGCGAATGGAGCTGAAAAACACGCTCCACACCTTCACCATTTGATATCTTACGCACGGTAAAAGCCTGATTCAATCCCGAGCCACGGCGGCCCAAGACAATTCCCTGAAAAATCTGAATACGCTCTTTTCCACCTTCAACCACACGCAAATGAACCTTCAAGGTGTCTCCGGGCCCGAATTCAGGCACTTCCTGCTTCATCTGTTCTTTTTCAATCTTATCAATGACCGTACTCATGGTATTCTCCCCTTTTAAAAAATTTAACATTCCTTCCGTTACTGGGAAGGGCGCTTACCCTACTCAGAAAGCTTTTATAAGCAAGAAATTCGAAACATTTTTGTTGCACCTTCCTTTTCTCAGCATAGTATCTCGCACCTTCCAATGGCTTTACCGGATCAAATGATCCGATTGAAGACAAGGGAGCGGTAGTTCAGTTGGTTAGAACGCCGGCCTGTCACGCCGGAGGTCGCGGGTTCGAGTCCCGTCCGCTCCGCCATTTCTTTAATATTCAATAAAGCAATGGCACTCCCGTTACACAACGGGACGAGAACCCGCAGAGGGTTCGACTGCCTGCCTTGATGCGATAGCGCTCATCATCTCGCGCAGCCTTTTTTGCAGAGACGAAGTCAATCCCGTCCGCTCCGCCATTTCTTTAATATTCAATAAAGCAATGGCACTCCCGTTACACAACGGGACGAGAACCCGCAGAGGGTTCGACTGCTGATGCGATAGCGCTCATCAGAAACGCATAGCTGCCAGCAGCTTAACTATTTTGCCTTACACCCTCCCCCACACACAACCCAAGCTTGTCCTGAGCGCCATTTGCCCTCACAGTAAACTCTCTCCATCATGATTTTACCCGACTACAGCGGATCACTCGATACCTCCCCTTCGCACAAAGCTTTCCGTTTCACTGCCTCAGACAAGCTCCGTTTGATTGGCATCCTCGGCCTCACGTTCTTTCTACTGTCCGGCGCGATCCCAAGCAATGCTGCCGATACTCCTGACAATCCCTTCCCCCCAAACTCCCCAGAGCACGCTGCACTCAGCGCAGCCTCAGAGTTTCTGACTAACGACGCCTTTCTGCTGCGCCAGGATTACTGGCAGGGCAAGCTCGGCACCGAGACCGGCAAAGCTCTGCAACTTCAGTTTTTCAAAGGCAATCGTTACCGTTTCTTTTTTGCCGTCAGCAAAAAACAACTGCCTGACAAAGCCCTGCTCCATTTGCACATTTACGACAAAGCTTCCAAAGAGGTCGCCACTGTTTCATCCCAGGGAACAAGTAATGTGATTGATCTCACATTCATTCCAAAATCAACCGGCCTGTATCTGGTTCTTATGAGCATCGAAGTCCCCAAGAATTCCAGCGCCCGCACAGGAATTTCATCAGTCTTGTTTTACGGCTACGAATAGATACCACGCCTACGACCGCACGTTTATCTAGCCCCGGTTTTTTCACACTACGGCGATTCGCGACGGCCTAATCAAGCCGAAATGATGACGATTGAAAAAGTGCAAAACTAGGTCAAGCCATGCCCACTCAATAGGCAAATAAAATGCTGGTGGATTTCCTCAAGACGTGAAAATATCAACCTCTGAATACGACGGAATCAAGACCGATCCAAATTCTGATATAAAGCATGAGCGAAGAAGACACCAAGCGGCTCGACGATTTTTACGAAACGCTAAAAAGTGAAACCGGCCTTTTTGCGGGATACCCCTGCAATGCTGATTTTGACTACACCCCATTGTATCGCTTCCTGGAATTCCCGATCAATAATGTCGGCGATCCTTACCTCGCGAGCAACTACCACCTGAACTCTCATGAATTTGAATGCGAGGTTCTCGAAGTGGCACGTGAACTGACGCACGCACCCGCAGATGACTTCTGGGGTTATGTCACCAACGGTGGCACCGAAGGGAATATGTATGGGATATTCCTGGCCCGAGAGCTCTACCCCGAAGGCATCGTTTATTACTCCGAAGACACCCACTATTCGGTCAATAAAGTTCTGCGTATGCTCCACATTCGCAATGTGATGATCCGCAGTAATCCAGATGGGACCATCGACCTTGATGACTTGCGCGAATCCATCAACATCCATCGTGATACCCCGGTGATCGTTTTTGCCAATGCCGGCACAACGATGAAAGGAGCTATAGACGATCTGGATGGAATCAATGAAATCTTCGATGAACTGGCCATCCATTCACACTACATCCATGTCGACGCCGCCCTGAGCGGAATGATCCTGCCTTTTGTTGATGACCCACAACCCTTTGATTTTCGAGCCCATATCAACA
>JAADHD010000050.1 GCA_013152075.1 Verrucomicrobiota bacterium
GGTCATGCTAAAAAGAGCGAGCTTCTGGGGGCCTGACAAAGAAAGATTTACCACCCTGAACGATTACCTCTGTTTTGGCATTTCCGCCCCTCCTTTTCCCGAGGATGGTGAATTTGCCTTCATTAAAAAAGGCAGCCCACTCGCCACAAAACTTGAGCAAAGCCTGCCTTGGGGCAAATCTCCCGTCAGCGGAATCATCGTATTCGAAAAAATAAAGCTCCCTCATGGAGAAAAGCACCTGATGATCAAAAGCATCGTGACTGATGGTTGGTTCAGCCCGACCGCCACTCCAAATCCATAGATGTCACTCACCTCGCCGAAGCTTCTCGCGAGCTAATAGCGGCTCCATTGTCGGAAGGTATCGATTTATCCCAGGTCAATAGTCCTGTGGTCAAATCCCTTACCAAACCGACATTCGCAGCCGCCAGATTTTCTGTTTCTGACAGATCATCGATCAAGTTATAAAGCATCGGCCGACCGCCATCATAATCACAGTAAAATTTCCATTGACCGCTTCGAACAGCCAGATCCGGTAACTGTTTGTAATGACGAAAGTTTTTGCGATCCGGCGGGCGACGAAAATAAATCGGGGCCTGACGGGAAGCTTTTGATTCACCTATTAAAACAGGCGCAAGGTTTTCTCCGTCAAAAGAAATCTTTTCCGAATACTCCGTATCAGTCAGGGAAAGCAAAGACGGAACAAGATCAATCGCCGAAAACACCGAATCCGTATTGCGAGTTCCCTGCAATTCCTTCGCCATCAGGCCGGGCGCCCAAACTATGAGAGAAGACCGAACTCCCCCTTCGAACAAGGTCGCCTTGTGACCACGTAAAGCTCCTGCAGAACCAAAACCCACCTCGGGCCCATTATCAGAACAAACCACTATGATGGTATTCTCACGTAACTTTTCATCATCATGAATAAGATCAAACAAAGCTCCCAATTGTCCGTCCATGCTTTCGAGCACCTGAAGATAGAGATGGCGGTTACTACCATCGCCCCATTTCCCCAAGGGTGGATGCATCGGAGTATGCACATCATCAGGCCATAAATTCAAATAAAAAGGAAGGTTCTTCGCCGCCGCCGCCTTCGCAAAAACCACCGCCGACTCAACAAATTTTTCTGTGACGTAGGCACGATTATGCCAGATAACGGGACCATGCCCCAGGCCATCAGAACCCAGATTATGAGGCACTGCTTGATTCTCTCCCGGAGAATATTTGAGCGACAGAATACGGGCACCCAGACCTTCGAAATTAGTGATCGATTCATCAAAACCGTATTCTGTGATCAGAGGCGCATCGTCGACATCACGCTGGCCGCCCATATGCCACTTCCCGAAATGCCCGGTTTCATACCCTGCTTGATGAAGTAAGCGCGACAACATCGGCGCTTCCAGATCTAGCCAATTGGCAATCCCCCTTCTCTTATTTGATTTTCGATTACTGAGATATGACGAAATCTTCCAACGCTGGGGATACTGCCCTGTTGAAATCGCCACTCGCGAAGGAGAACAAATCGGCGAATTTACATAAAATTGCTCGAAGGCGATGCCTTCCCGCGCTAGTCGGTCAATGTTCGGCGTTGTCGCCTCCTTGTTGCCAAAACAGGAAAAATCAGCCCATCCCATGTCATCGATGAACACTAGAATCACATTCGGTTTTTCTGCCTTACCCGCAGCCGCGCGAATGAAAAACAGGCCTGACAATAAAGCCGCCAGAATGACAGTATTTCGGGATAACATAAGGAGGAAGATATAAGATGCCCCCTGTCTGACAAGGCTCTATTTTGGAGGACTGCCCATCATCACGTGATTGCGTCCCTGCAACATAGTGAACTTCTCCCCTATTCTCTAATGTTTACATTGAATCTCTTCACACCGTCACTATCGATGAAAAATTCACTCCCACCTTCTACCATTCTCCTTTGTCAGATAGCATTCATTTGCTCTTTTGGCCTCCTCGCCACACCGCAATCAACTCAAGCCCAAAACCCGGATGCCAATGCAGTAGCAACAGAAATCCTCCAACAGGCTAAAATCAAAGGCGGTTTCATCATCCAGCTTGATGCCGGCAACGGGCATCTGACCAATGCATTGGGGGGTGCGGGAAATTTCAGCGTTCACGGCCTGGTGAAAAACGAGCAGCAACTGAGTGAAACCCGGCAGTATCTTCTAAAACAAGGGCGTTATGGCAAGGTCTCCGTCGAGCTTCTCAAAGACCCCAAACACCTCCCTTACATCAACAATTTGGCCAACCTGGTGATCTCGGAAAGCGATCCCAAAAATATGGGCATCAGCATGGAGGAAATCATGCGAATCCTGCGGCCCAATGGAGTCGCCATGATCAAGTCCGGCGATCAATGGAAAAAAACCGTCAAAGCCTGGCCGAATAATATCGACGACTGGACGCATTACATGCACAACGCCGATGGCAACGCCGTAGCACACGACACTGTCGTCGGTCCGCCAAGGCACTTGCAGTGGGTAGGAAGTCCGCGTTGGTCTCGTCACCACGATCGCATGGCAAGCATGAGCGCTCTGGTCTCTTCCAAAGGACGCTTGTTTTACATCATGGATGAGGGTTCCCGTATCTCCATCGAACTACCTCCGGAATGGAAGCTCATAGCTCGTGATGCATTCAACGGAACGATCCTTTGGAAACGTCCCGTTAAAACCTGGCACAATCACCTCTGGCCACTGAAAAGTGGCCCCACCCAATTGGCCCGTCGACTCGTGGCCGTTGGCGACCATGTGTTCTGCACTCTGGGTATCGACGAACCGGTAACCATGATGGACGCCACCACTGGTAAGACCATCCGCACCTTCGAAGGCAGTGAGGGCACAGAAGAGCTAGTCGTTAAAAATGGAAAAATTTTCCTGATGGCCATGAAAAAACCCGGTGAGTTAAAAAACTTCCTACCTGAGTTAAACACCGGCGATCAGGCACGTGTCGCCGCTCGTTATAAATGGAACGAAATCCCACGACTGTTAATGGTCTTTGATACCGCAACCGGCAAAAATCTATGGAACAAATCGTCTCGCATATCTCCACTCACTCTTGCCGCTGATGACAAGCGTTTGATCTATCACGACGGAGAAAAGGTAGTTTGTCTGGATCAAATTAGCGGAGATAAAATATGGGTGGGGCAAGCTGCAGATCGCCGTAAGATCATCACATTTAACTTCGGTTCGAAACTAGTGTTACAGAAAAACCTTGTTCTCTTTGCCGGTGGCGACCGCAAAATGCACGTCTATGATGCTGCCACTGGAAAGGAAAAATGGACTGCTCCCCACTCCCGCGGAGGCTATCAATCACCTGAAGATTTACTGGTAGTTGGCAATCTCGTATGGTCGGCCCCAACCACCAGCGGCAAAGATTCCGGCATATTTACCGGCCGGGACATCTTCACCGGCGAAATCAAAAAAGAATTCCCCCCTGACGTCGACACCTACTGGTTCCACCACCGCTGTTACATGGCCAAAGCCACCGATCGCTTTCTTATGCCCTCTCGAACCGGCATCGAATTTGTTGATCCCGAAACCGAACATTGGGACATCAATCACTGGGTTCGCGGAGGTTGTCTCTACGGGGTCATGCCGGCTAACGGACTCACTTACGCCCCTCCACACAACTGCGCCTGTTACCCAGAAGCAAAATTGTATGGATTCAACGCTCTATCTGCTACCGGTCCCCGTCCTAGCACCGATACAGAAAATGCGAATCGACTGGAAAAAGGCCCCGCATACGGCAAAATCGTAGATTCTAAAACGGCTTCCAATGAAAATGACTGGCCCACCTTCCGCCACGACCCCTCTCGTAGCGGATTCATTAAATCCAAAATATCCCCCGATCTCAAAATCGCCTGGAAAAGTGAAATCGGCGGAGAACTCAGCAGTGTCGTGATCGCTGAGAATCGTCTCTTTGTCGCCCAAAAACAACAACACACCGTCCACGCCATCGATTCCAATACCGGCGAAAAAATATGGAGCTACACTACAGGTGGTCGAGTGGACTCACCGCCCGCCCTCTACAAAGGTTCGGTCATGTTTGGCTCGGCAGACGGATATGTTTACTGCCTGCGTGCTACGGACGGACAGCTTGCCTGGCGTTTTCAGGCAGCTCCGTCTTCAGAACGCCACATGGCTTTCGAACAGCTCGAATCGGTCTGGCCTGTGCATGGCAACATTCTCGTTCAGGATGACATCGCCTATTTCGTTTCCGGACGATCCAACTTTCTCGACGGAGGGCTGCGCTTTTATCGTTTGAATGCAGCGACAGGAGAAAAACTTTCTGAAACGGTCATCGATGAAATCAATCCCGAAACTGGAAAAAACATCCAGGATCAAGTCAAGACCTTGCAAATGCCCGTCGGCCTACCTGACATCCTTTCATATGATGGTGGTTATGTATACATGCGCTCCCAACAGTTTGATTTAAGTGGCAAGCGCCTTGAACTCGGCCCTCACTCAGGAGATGCTGCCGAACAAGGAAAAAATCAACGTGGCGGAGAACATCTCTTCGCCCCGATGAGCTTCCTCGACGACAGCTGGTTTCACCGTTCATACTGGGTATTCGGACGCAGTTTTGCCGGAGGACATAACGGCTATTACCAGGCTGGAAAAAATGCCGCGTCCGGCCGAATCCTCGTATTTAATGAACGTGACGTTTACGGCTTTGGACGCAAACCGAACTATTTAAAATGGACCACCACGATGGAACATCAGTTGTTTGCCGCCAGCCGTGAAGCACCTGAGCAACCCGTTTCTGCCGTGAATAATAAAGAAAAACGACGCGGAAGCGGAGTCGGATCCAAGGTTACCTTTAAGAAAACTCCATCCCTTGACCCAAGCGGAAAAGCTCTGGTGGTTGAGGCGTGGATCAAGCCCGGCGCGAAAAAAAGTGGCGTCATCATCGCCCGAGGCGGCCCGGCCGACGGTTACGCCCTGACCCTGATCAAATCCAAACCTCAATTCCTCTATCGAAGCAATAACAAATTGAATTCTGCAGTGGCCACTGAATCGATCGGTAAAGGCTGGACTCACCTCGTGGGAATGATCACCGCGGAAAAAGAATTGCGGCTCTACGTGAACGGCAGACAAGTCGCCAGCGGCAAGGCTCCGGACTTTATCAAAAAAGACCCTAAACAAAGTCTGGAAATCGGGGTGGATGACGGAAGCCCGGTCGGCAACTACCAAAGCCCCTTCCCCTATCAAGGCCTGATCGACAGCGTGACGATTTATCATGGCAGCTTAAGTGATGACGAAATTGAGCAACGCTTTTCCGGTAAGGCAGGCAAACCCAAGCCAACAAATGCCGACATCGTTTTGCATTGCTCGTTCGACGAAGGGAAAGCCAACGACTCTTCCGGAAAAAAGAACAATGGCCAAGCCACCGGAGCAAAATTCACCGATGCAGGGAAATCAGGCAAAAGCCTGCAACTCTCCGGCAAGGGGGGAAAAGCAAAAACTTCCAGCCCCTATCTGGTAAAACATTACTGGGATACCGACCTGCCACTATTAGCCAGAGCGATGGTTCTCGCAGATCGAACCGTCTTCGTAGCAGGCCCTCCCGACTTGATCGATGAAGAAACAATCTTCAAAAGACTGGCAGCCAATGATCCAGGCACTGAAGAAATTCTGAAAAAACAAGCTGCGGCACTCAAAGGCAAAGACGGAGCAATCCTCTGGGCGGTCTCTGCTGAAGACGGCAAGAAACTCTCCGAAATCAAACTTCCTGCTCTTCCGGTATGGGACGGAATGGCTGCGGCGCGTGGAAAAATTTACATCGCCACCACCGACGGAAATATCATTTGCCTGGATAAAAAATAATTACACCAAATTGGACGGAGCAATTTCTTCACCATCATCTGATTCCTTTTTCGCAGCCTCTTCATCCGCGGCAACTTTCACCAACTTGCGAATTACCCCCGGTTTGCTTGGGCCTTTGCCCATCAGAACAGACAGCCATCGAAAGTCATTGCTGTTATCGAGCATGACCTTCACCATCATCGTCAGGGGAACCGCAAGAAACATTCCTACCGGCCCCCAAACATAACCCCAGAACAATACCGACAAAATCACCACCACGGTCGAAATACCAAAACGATTTCCTAAGACCATCGGCTCAAGAAAATTCCCCAAGGTCACGTTGATTGATAAATATCCAAACAATACCCCCACCGCTGGCCACATGGTATCGTGTAAAATAAGCGCCAGAATAATGGGAGGAATCGCTGCTAGTAAAGACCCGATTGCGGGGATGTAATTAAAACCGAAGGCCACCATTCCCCACAAAATAGGGAAATCGACTCCAAAAATGGTGCACACCAGCCAAGCAAGTATCCCAGTCACCATACTCACCGCCGTTTTAATCCCCAGATATTTCTGAATCTCCATCGAGGAGTTTCTAAATCTCCGCAAATCCGGCCCCTTTGCCCGAAATACTTGTCTTAGTTTTCCAGGATACCTTCCGGACTCCGCCAGGATGAAAATCATGATCACCAAAACAAAAAATGACTGAGCCATCAGAGAAGTGAGCCTACCTACCACTTCCGTCTGTCCTACAAAATCAATGATCAGGGAAGAATCCCAATAACGATTAAAAATCTCGTTAAACGTCCAAATCTGTTCAACGTCTATAGCTTCACCATTCTCGCCAACGTTGTTAGCAATATTACTTAAAGACATCAATTGGGCGTCTGCCCATTCGGTGAATTCGCTCACTCTTTTCTTAAGCAAGTCGGCATAAATCAAACGTTTTCCTTGGAATTCAGGAATCACCCCACTGGCCACAAAAGCGAGTCCGAACAGAATAAGAACATCAAACAGGATCGTCAAAATCACCGCCAGCGCACGCGGCACACCACGGCGGCCCAGCCAGTTTAAAATCGGCATACTAAGCACCGCCAGAAACAAGCCGAGGATGATCGGAATCAACATCTCGGAGGCTGCACGCAATCCGGCTACGATGATCACCACGCATGCCAGTGACAGCAATACTTTGAATCCGGTGCCGGATTGTAAGGGTGAAGGCGCATCGCTAGGCATAGTGGCACTTACACTCGCTTCGTTCCTGGCGACTCTCAACCAAAATTAGCACATATTCCCCAGCCCACCCCTTAAGCCCGCCGACCAAATTTCTTTTCCAGCTCCCCATAGGAAATCTGGATAAGTGTCGGCCTGCCGTGGGGACAACAATAGGGCATTTCGCATTCCAGTAAGTCTTCGAGTAGCTTGTCCAACTCCGGCCCCTGCAACTTGTCATTCGCTTTCACTGCATGGCGGCAAACCGTTGTCGCCACCAGATCCTCACCCAATCGCAAATCGGACATTTTCGAACTAGCTGCCTGAAGTTCCTCAATGACCGCGTAAATGAACCCCAATGGTTCGTCACTACGAAAAAAAGTGGGTAAACTGTCGATCTTCAAAGTACTGCCTCCAAAAGGCTCTGCCACAATCCCCAGTCGCTCCAACACATCCAGATTTCGCGTCACCAGATCAAGGTCATTCGGCGGCAACTCTACGGTGACCGGAATCAACAATCGCTGAGTAGGCACTCCCTCCTCCTCCATCCGTTTTTTCATTTCCTCAAACAACACCCTCTCATGCGCGGCATGCTGATCCATCAAAGCCAAGCCGTCTTTACTCTCCATCAAAACATACAGCTTGCCCAACACGCCCAGAATCCTAAAATCTTCGGGCTTTGGTCCGGAGCTTTCTCCATACTTGTCGGCGGGCGCCTCATTCACACGCTGCTCGCTATTTTCCGCAGCCCCGCCCGGTAACTCTTGGGTCACGGCAGCCTCTCCCTCACTCTTCTCGGCCCAATCATTTCGTAACGAATGCTGTTCCCGTTGCGGAATCAGTTCGCCCTGTGAAGCCTCAGACGTTGAATCCGTCGAGCGTTCCTCGTCCGGAGTAAAGGTAGTTCGAAGCGCTGTTTGGGCTCTCAGGATTTCTCCCGAGACCGGCCGCTTCAATTCACTTTGCAGGGTCTTTTGAACCGCTTCGATCACCGCATCACGCACTGAATTCCCATCATGAAAACGAACTTCTTTTTTGGCCGGATGCACATTCACATCAACCTTCGAGGGATCAATCTCGATAAACAAAAAGGTCACCGGATGCTGTCCTTTCATCAAAGCCGTATGGTAGCCCTCACGCAATCCATAGTGAATCACCCCTGCTTCCACCGGTCTTCCGTTCAGAAACACCAACTGTTGCGTGCGATTGGGACGCCCCATGCCCGGAGGCCCTATATAGCCGTGCACCCTCACTCCGTTGCGCTCATGTGGTTCAATGGCAAGCAATTCACCTGCCAAAGCATTGCCGGCCAGACCGCGAATACGCTCTAACAATTGATCCGTCGCGGGCAACTGAAACACCAAGCGTTCTCCCCGAACCAACGCAAACCGACACTCCGGATGAGCAATCGCCTGCAGGCGCACCTGCTGCTCCACATGACTATATTCTGTGTTCTCCGTGCGCAGAAATTTTCGCCGGGCAGGCACATTATAAAACAAGGAACGAATCTCAATCTGCGTCCCCGGTGGCTCGCCGCCATCCTTAACCGCCACCATCTTCCCTCCGTTGATCGTCACTTCTGTCCCCTGGACTTCACCTGCTTCTCTAGTGGTCAGGCGAAATTTCGACACCGAGGCAATACTGGGCAAAGCCTCGCCACGAAAGCCCAGCGTGGAAATCGCTCCAAGATCTTCCTTGCTCTTCAACTTACTTGTTGCGTGTCGCTCCACACACATCAAGGCATCATCACGGTTCATTCCACAGCCATCATCCGCCACCCGGATCAAAGCGATCCCGCCCCGTTGAACCCTCACTTCGATATTCTTAGCACCAGCGTCGATGCTGTTTTCAACCAACTCCTTCACCACCGAAGCCGGTCGCTCCACCACCTCGCCAGCGGCGACCTGCGAAGCCAAAGCGTCTGAAAGCAAATGTATCTTACCCATCTTGGAGCATACTCTAGATCATGCCGCCCACATTTCATTCCTAATTTCTAATTCTTAATTCATACCACCCACATCTCATTCCTAATTCCTAATTCCTAATTCATACCACCCACATTTCATTCCTAATTCCTAATTTCTAATTCTTAATTATAATCTACCGTCTGTCAGTATGAATTCCGACCCACCCACAGAGCCTGAAACCAAGCACCCTCCCGTTGTTCTAAGTATCGCCGGATCAGATTGCTCAAGTGGCGCAGGCATCCAAGCCGATCTCAAAACTTTCGCTTATTTTCAAACCTACGGCCTGACGGCAGTGACCTCGATAGTGGCCGAATCCCCGGGCAAAGTCGTCAGCACAGAAGCCGTTTCACCCGAAATCCTGAGTGCACAACTAAAAATACTGGCCGAGTCATTTGATATCAAGGGCATCAAGACCGGTATGCTGGCCACAGCTGAGCTGTGTGAAATTGTTGTTAATTTTCTGGAAGATCTCGAAGGAGCAGAATCGACAGCTCCTATTGTTGTTGATCCCGTACTGATGGCTTCATCCGGCGCCCCCCTTCTGGATCCGGAAGCTCTTGAGCTATATCGACGGCGACTCTTGCCGCTGGCAACTCTTGCCACGCCCAATCTCGACGAAGCCGCTGCCCTGCTGAACTTGCCCCCGATTACTTCGCACCAAGAAATGGACAGCGCTGCGCGAAAATTCACCGGACAGTATCAGTGCATGACCCTGCTCAAAGGAGGCCATCTCGACGGTTCGGACGCCACTGACGTTTTGTGGGACGGCACAGAAATCCACGATTTCACCGCAGCTCGGATCCACGATAAAACCCCTCATGGAACTGGTTGCACCTATTCAGCCGCCATCACCGCCCTGCTGGCCCATGACTATCCACTGCTAGAAACCATCAAGTCCGCCAAGGATTACATCACCGTTGCGATTTCCCAATCTGAGGCCCTCTCAAACTCGGAGATTGATACTTTGAATCATTTCCCTATCAGTATAGATTAGGTCAACCACAGCGATGCCTCACCCTCACTCTTCTATCACAAGCCGCTTATTCACCGCTTTGACAAGCGCGGTAATGGCACTCCCTGCCGCTGGATATTCAGCCGACACCCCTACTACCGGCCCCAAAGCGAGCGCAAGAGTCAACTCCATCATCGACCAGATGCCGCAAAGCAGTTTGCAGGAAGCATTTCGGCATTTGAAAAAGGATTACATCAAAAAAGAAACCCTGACTTACGACGAATTAAACCGTGCCGCTCTCCAGGGTTTGCTGGAACGACTGGAATTTGGAGCCACCCTGCTAACCAAAGGCAGTCGCGCCGCCGGAAACTCTCCCTTTCATTTTTTCGCTCAGGAACTCACTGACGAGGCCGCTTACATTCGCCCGGGGCGATTTACTTCCAAAGAGGTGGGAGAACTCGACAAGGCCTTAAACATCTTCAACGCCAAGC
>JAADHD010000162.1:0-3250 GCA_013152075.1 Verrucomicrobiota bacterium
AAAGGCTTTGGCGGCGGCGTTGCCTTTGTTGGAGAACGGGTCGGCGCTTCGTGAAAAGCAGGATGACTCAATGATGACTCACACAGGGAAGTTGGGGCGTGAGGACGGGGTGATAGATTGGTCGCGTTCCGCTTTTGAGATTGAGAGGCAAGTGCGCGCTTTTGACCCCTGGCCCGGGACCGGTACTCTCCTAATCCTGCCCGATGGAAAAAAACGACGTTTGAAAATTTTTCCGCCAGTGAAAGTTGGCTATTTGTCAGGGGAGGAAGAAACAGAGTTTACCGGTGCGCCTGCAGGTAGCGTATTGCCAAGCGAAGATCCCGTAGGGCAGGGATTGCGGGTCATGACGGGAGACGGTGTTGTGCATTTGTTCCAGGTTCAGATGGAGGGGCGCTCGCGGATGGATGTGGACGGCTTTTTGCGCGGTCAGCCTTTATCTCCCGGCACTTGCCTGGGCGAGGGGAATTGAGCAGTTTTTTTGTAACCAGATAGATTGAGTTCGCGTCTAATTGGACTAGAAAGGAGGGATCTGCTTGCCAGAACCACAAAGGATCATTTAAACAACAGGTGTGCCAGAGAAAGATGATGGAGAACTGGTCAAGCGTGTATTGGCAGGAGACGACACGGCTTATGCCGTGTTGGTGGAGCGCTATCGTGCGAGAGTGTTCTCTACAGCCGCTCGATTTGCACGCAATGGATCGGAGCTGGATGATCTGGCGCAGGATATTTTTATTCGAATATGGAAGGGACTGAAAACTTATCGAGCGGATGCGCCATTCGAGCATTGGCTGATGACGGTAACGGTTCGCACTTGTTATGATTTTCTCAGAAAACACCGCAAACGTCGCGAGCGTGAAGTGCTCGTTGATGAAATGCCAACAGTACAGATGTCAGGTGATGGCATGTTTTCCGGGGATAGCCCGGAAGAAAAGCAGCGCCGACAGCGAGAAGCCTGGGAAGTGGTGCAGGGATTGATGGAAAAACTGAACGAAAAAGAGCAACTGGTGATCACATTAATGGAATTGGAAGAGAAGAGCGTAAAAGAAGTCGCCAGTCTGACAGGTTGGAGTGAGTCCAATGTGAAGGTAAGAGCTTATCGGGCGAGAAACAAGATGCGGGAAATTTTTGAAAAGCAGGGCGGAGAAAGATAAACAGGCAGTCATCATGAAAGAGAAGAACGAAGAACAGTTTGATCAAGTCTTGGAGCAGGCACGCGCGCATCGTCCGGATACTTCGCGTGCTGAGTTTGGTTTTGAGACCCGAGTGATGGCGAATATCGCCCAGTTGCGTTCAGGCGAGTATGGAGATGCGGGAACTTTTCTCGCCGTGTTCAGTTCGTGGATATGGAGAAGCGCTGCCGGTCTGACCCCGGTAGTGGTTCTGGCAATTGTTGCCTGCGTTTTTTGGTTTGGAGTTTCTCTACCGGTTGATGCGCATTCTTTTGTTAATCATGTAACCGGATATCTGCCCCATAAGCCTTATTAATGAGTGGTAAAAAAACCAAACTTAAAGCGGGTTGCGGTGTCGTAACCATTTTCGGGCTCGGTTATGTGCTTGGGGTGATTTCCCTGTTCATCCTGATCGCTGTCATTGTGCCCTTGTCAGACGGATGGAAGTCCGAGGCTTCAAAAAAGTTCATTGCCGATCAGCTCGCCAATCAGCTTGATCTAACAGATGAGCAACGGGAGCAAGTCAGGCCCATAGTGAACGAGTTTTTGGATCGCCGCTGGGAGTTGCGGAAAGAGTATTTGAATGACAGCGAGCAATTGATGAATAGCGAATATTTGCCGCAAATTGATGCTTTGATATCAGACGAGCAAAAGCAAAAATTGCAAAAGATCCAGGACCAGTGGCGCCGCGAACACAAGGACAAGATGGAAGAGTCGGCGGAGCGATAAAGCTCAAGGTTAAGCTTCTTGGATTAGCTTGAGCATATCCTCGGCGGACAGACGGGAGGCTTGGTCGGTGCCGGCTAGTAGGGAATCAGCGAGGTCGCGTTTCTGGTGATGCAGGGCGACGATTTTTTCCTCGATGGTGTTTTTGGTGACCAATCGGTAGATGGTGACGGGGCGCTGTTGACCGATGCGGTGGGCGCGGTCGGAGGCTTGGTCTTCGACTGCGGGATTCCACCAGGGATCCATGTGGATGACGTAGTCGGCAGCGGTCAGGTTGAGGCCGGAGCCACCGGCTTTTAACGAGATGAGAAAGACGTCGCCTTCGCCGTTTTGGAAGGCGTCGATAGATTTTTGGCGTTTTTTGACGGGGACTGAACCATCGAGGTATTGATAGGAGACGCCGAGTTTTTCGAGCCGTTTTTTGAGGATGGCAAGATGAGAGACAAACTGACTGAAGACCAGAACTTTGTGATTGCCTTCGAGGATTTCGGTAACGGTATCGGTGAAAACCTGGAGTTTGCTGCTTTCAGGCGCGCCGGTTTTTTGAACTAAAGCGGGATTACAGCAAGCTTGTCGTAAGCGGGTGATGGCGGCAAATATCTGGAATGATTTTTCGCCGGCATTTTTTGACTCCGGGACTTCACCTGCCAGAGCTTCTACGGCATTTTGGCGTAGGGCTTCGTAAAAGGCGGATTCCTCTTCGCTCATCTCCACGTCGAGAGTGATTTCGGTGCGTGCGGGTAGATCCTGGAGCACTTCGGTTTTGAGCCGACGCAGAATGAAGGGGCTGACGACCCGCCGCAAGCTGTTGCGAACGATCGCGTGGTTATGCAGCTCGATGGGTTCGGCGAAACGTTTGCGGAAATGGTCGGCGCTGCCGAGCAAGCCGGGGTTGATGAAATCGAACAGGCTGTGCAGTTCGCCGAGATGGTTTTCAATTGGCGTGCCGGTGGTGACGATGCGGAAAGCGGCTTTGAGATTTTTTGCAGCTTTGGCGCGTTTGGTGCCACGATTTTTAATTGCTTGGGCTTCGTCGAGCACGACGCTGTGCCAGTCGATATTGAGGAGTGGACTGTCTTCTTGCTGTAGCATTCCGTAGGTGGTGATGACCATGTCACGAGCTTTGAGCTTTTTCAGCATCTGAGCATTTTGTTTTCCAGCAAAACGGATGGGGTTGAGAGTTGGGGCAAATTTGAGGGTTTCGTTGACCCAATTCGCGGCCACTGAGGTGGGGGCCACGATCAGAGCCGCCCCGCCTTTCGCTCGGTGTAATAAGAGGGCGAGAGCTTGCACGGTTTTACCCAATCCCATATCATCGGCTAGACAGGCACCGGCGCCCCACTCAGCGAGGCGGG
>JAADHD010000162.1:3287-13656 GCA_013152075.1 Verrucomicrobiota bacterium
CTCTGCCTGCAGAGTGCTGGGCAATTTGGCCTCGAAGTTTTTTGTCTTTTTGAGTTTTTTGAGATGTTTTTTCCACTCTGCATTGCAGGTGTTGTTTTCGTCGTCTGCCAAATCTTCGAGCGCGAGGGCGGCGAGTGGATGAATGGTGCGCGCATTATCTTTTGATGCGGTGGAGAGCAGGCGCAGGTCATCGAGCTTCTGACGGAAGGTTTTGCCCAAAGCGAGAAATTGACCGTTTTTGAGCTGAATGAATTTCTGGCCATCTTGTTCTTCGAGCAGTAGCATGATTTCTTTCATGCTAAGAACAAGGTCCTTGTCGATTTTTAATTTTCCCGAGGCTTCCAACCAGTTGTTCTCTTGTTTTTTAAGCGTCAGATTAAAATTGGAAGAAGTGACTATGCCGCGCAGATTGAAAGCTTCTCCTTTTGGCCATAATACTTGGATGGTGCCGTTGGGTAGACCTTGCAAATCGAACAGCAGGTCGAGGCTGGATTCCGGATCGTCAAAAGCCCAGGTATAGGGAGTGTCGGGGTTTTGGAAAGTATTCAGACTGGCGCATTGAGTGACGAGCTTGGCTGCGGTTTTGGTTTCCGCAGAGAAATCACGGGTGGTTTGTAGATTGCCGTTTTTGTCTCGTCCAAAGATGACTTTGCCGCCTTCGCCGGGGTGAAAGTGATCGCCGTCGGGCTGTATTGGCTGGACGTAAAGCTCTGCGAGCAGCCCGTCTCGTTGCGGAAAGAGGTGCAGCACGGGAGTGCTGTTCGCTTTGATGGTATCGGCGGCGGCAATTTTATCGCTAGAAATCTGGGATTGCACGCGCACGCTGGAAGAAAGAGCAGCGAGAGATTCCAGTGCTCGATCTATCGAAGATTCGGGTAGCACCAAGCCCTTGGCTCCAATGATAGAAAATATTTTTTGGTGAGCGCTTTCAATTGGGATCAGGGCTAGGCGGGTGGGAGTGTCCTGAACTAAATGAATGTGAGTGGTCGAATAATCCGCTTCCGGTAACAGCTGTATTTTTATTTTATCGGAACCCACTTTCGAGAGAGAGAGTTCCGGTTTCTGAAGGGCTAGCTCAAGCGGTAGGCTTGCAGTGTCGTCGGTGAAAAGGTGGGGATGTCCGACCAGTGCCAACAAGGCCTTGGAGCTTTCTATATAATAATCCGTGCCGCCCCAGCGAGAGTGAGTGTTGCGGATGAATTGGCAGGCGGAGCGATCCTGCTCGGTCAAATGACCGAGTTTGCCTGCGCTATTCGCTAGGCGGGAAAGGGCGACGCGTTTGATTTTGCCCATTTTACCCGATTTGAGGCGGCCTTGTTCCAAGGGTGTCAGATTCCACCCGAGTGTGGTTCCGGGGATTTCTTCACCTAAATGGGAGTAGTTAGGCGACTCGTAGGTTCCGAGGGCCCACATTAGAATTTTTTCAGCGGGAGCTGAAGCTGATTTGTTTTTAGCTGTGGAAGAACCTGCGAGAAATTCGAGCGCGTTGAGAGATCGTTCCCACTTTTCTTGGTAGGGGATGAGTGAGACCATCGATTGACAGGGCAGCTCTATATCCTTTTTTAATTTTTTGAGTCGCTTGCTCAGGTGGGGATTACTTTTGTTCTCAATTTCAAGCAATAACTCGATGGCAAGGGTTTCGATCCATTGGTAATTATTCTGTTCGCAGTTTTTGACGATGTTATGCAGCTTTTTTACCGATTGCGGGGTGGCGCAGTTTTCCGGCTTGATCCAACGGGTGAGATAAAGGTGAATCAATTGAAGGAATGCGATGCCGCTGCCGTCGAGATCGAGAAGAACACCTATTTCATTAAGTGTCATGTCAGCGTTCGATTCTTCGCCGAGTTTAAAATCGATCAGTGCGCCCAAAGTGACCAGAAAATTAGTGATTTCACCTGGTGCCAGTTCTTCTCCCCACTTGAGTAAAAGTTTTGCTCGTTTGAGGTCGGCGGCGGTGCCGCGTCGGCACAGGGCGAGGATGAAAAAGAGCCCGGACATACCGAAAGGGAATTTTTTACGTTGGTTGCCTTCGCTTTTGCTTTCCGAAAAAGCCAGTTCATAGAATTTGATCGCCTCGTCATCCTGATTGGAGATGAAGGATAACCAAGCCAATGTTTGCGCGCCAACCACCCGGATTTCGGAACTTGAATTGCTGACCGCTTTTTGCGCCAGGCGTTCTGCTTCTTTGAGTTGACCAGTAAAAATAAAGTGCTCGCTGCGGGCGTTCAGGATGGGGGCGTTGTCATCCGCCTTAGGCATGCTGGAGTGAAGGTATTCGTCGGGGAGTAAATTGGTTAATTGTTTTAAGTGCAGCGCGTAATAAAGAGGGTCGCGAATTTGCTCTGGCAAATCAT
Source organism: Verrucomicrobiota bacterium (assembly GCA_013152075.1). Taxonomy (GTDB): domain Bacteria; phylum Verrucomicrobiota; class Verrucomicrobiia; order Verrucomicrobiales; family DEV007; genus JAADHD01. The sequence continues at coordinate 5,642 of JAADHD010000162.1, forward strand.
AAAAAAGCTCAGGAATGAATGGGCGGCTGACAAATTGCCATAGTTCAAAACTGCCATCCATGTAGCGTTGGCGCTTGTCGATCTCTTCGAGCAGAGCTTGTTTATCTCTGAGGAAATAGGCCACCCGGAGGTTGTGCATGATTTGCACTCGCCCGTCGGCGGTTGAATAAAAATCAAAAAAGTAGCGATTGCTGTTTTCAGTTTTCACCCGCACGGCATTTGCGATGCGCTTGAGCGCATCCGGATATTGTTGGGCGAGTAGGTAGAGGGTGTGATTGGCGATCAGCGGAGTGACATTGAAACCAGAGGGGGTATGGGTGATCAATTCTTGTTTCGTGAGTAAGTTCAGAGAGGTTTTTATCTGAACAAAGGTGAAGGCTCTTTTTGAGCGTTCGATACGTAGGGCAGCTAATTTAGCCAGTTCAGCAACGGCAGTTGCGGAGCTGACGTGCATGGCGACCGAGAGTAAATACAGGATTTGCCGAGCTTCTTCTGGTAAATCTCCGTATAATTTGACGAGCTGTTTGTTGTCCTGATAGGCTGTGGTCGAGCTCATAGTGGGAGTAAAAATATTACGGCGGTTCTTTAGGTAGAGCGGAGTGAGTGCGTGCGCGGTCGAGAAACTTACTATTTGGCCACCGCTGGACGGATGGGGATGCCTTTGGCGCTCAATGCATTTTTGACGTCACCGACGGTGTATTCGCCAAAGTGAAAAATACTTGCTGCCAGAACCGCGTCCGCTTTGCCTTGATTCAATACATCTGCCATGTGTTCAATGTTGCCCGCACCGCCGCTGGCGATGACGGGTATCTCGATGGCGTCACTGACCGCGGCGGTCAGTTCTAAATCGTATCCAGCCTTGGTGCCATCTGAATCCATGCTGGTCAGTAGGATTTCTCCGGCACCGCGGTTCCAAACTTCAGTAGCCCACTCAACAGCGTCCAGTCCAACAGGATTGCGACCGCCGTGAGTGTAGACTTCCCAGCCATCGCCGTCTGTTTTGCGTTTTGCGTCAATGGCAACAACAATGCATTGCCGGCCAAAGGTTGTGGCCCCTTCGGAAATGACATTGGGATTGTTCACCGCGGCCGTATTGACTCCCACCTTGTCAGCTCCGGCGAGTAGCATTGCGCGCATGTCTTCTACACAGCGTATGCCGCCACCGACAGTGACAGGCATAAAACAGCGTTCAGCGGTTTGTTTGACCACATCGACCATGGTTTTACGCTCATCCGAAGACGCGGTGATATCCAAAAAGACCAGTTCATCAGCCCCCTGTCGATTGTATTCAACGGCGCATTCGACCGGATCTCCGGCGTCCCGTAGTTCGAGAAATTTGGTGCCTTTCACCACACGTCCATCAGTTACGTCAAGACAGGGAATGATTCGTTTGGTGAGCATACTTAAGAAGCGATATTCATGCAGCTTTGGAGGAAGGTCAAAGAAAATGGAGGAATAAGGGAGAACCGCGAATGGACGCGAATAAACGCGAATAGGAATGAATGAAAAGTAGCTTGGGAGGGACGACCGGCTCGGTCGTCCGAAAATAACTGGCCGATTTGCGCCATTGACGAGGGCTTTTGGGTTGAGGAACTTAAACACCATGAAGATACCCTTTCACGCGCTGACGTTTGTTGCTTGTCTATTGATGTTTTTAAAACTAGCTCTCCCTGATATGCGAGGGGCTGAGGATGTTTTGAAACGTCCAAATATTGTATTTGCGTTTGCTGACGATTGGGGGCGCTATGCAAGTGCTTATGCGAAGGTGGATAAAAAGGCCGGGCCGAATGCGATCCTTAAGACGCCGAATTTTGATCGAGTGGCCAGGGAGGGAGTGCTTTTTACTAATGCGTTTGTTACTTCTCCCTCCTGCACTCCTTGCCGGAGTTCATTGCTGTCTGGCCAATATTTTTTCCGTACGGGTTTGGGAGCGATTTTAGTTGGAGCAAAATGGGATGCGAATATCCCGTCCTTTCCTCTGTTATTGAAAAAATCAGGCTATCACATTGGACAGACTTACAAAGTGTGGAGTCCGGGCACGCCCAATGATGCGCCTTACGGAGAGCGGAAATACGAATACGAATCGGCAGGGCGCAAGTTCAATCAGTTTTCACAAAATGTGACCAAAATGATGGATGAAGGGGGCAAGTCCATGGACGAGGCCAAGCAGGTTCTTTATGACGAGGTGAAGGGGAATTTTGATAAGTTTCTGGCAGATCGTGAAAGTAAGGATCAACCTTTTTGTTATTGGTTCGGGCCAACCAATGTGCATCGCAAATGGACCAAGGGGTCGGGTAAACGTTTGTGGGGATTAAATCCCGATGATTTACAAGGCGCGATGCCGGAGTTTGTTCCCGATGTGCCGGTGGTGCGTGAGGATTTTGCCGATTACCTTGGCGAGGTAGTGGCCTTTGATATGGCACTGGGCCTGTTGCTGGATAAACTGGAAGCCCTCGGAGAGTTGGAGAATACCATCGTGGTGGTAAGTGGGGATCACGGCACACCGGGTTTCACTCATGGCAAAACCAATCTTTACGATTTTGGCACGGGAGTTCCGCTGGCGATACGTTGGCCAGCGCTTGCCCCTGGCGGTCGGGTCGTAAAGGATTTTGTCAATCTCATGGATCTGGCACCGACTTTTTTGGAGGCTGGTAACACAAAGATACCAGAGGTGATGACCGGGAAAAGCCTGGTAAATGTGCTGGTTTCACAAAAAGACGGTTGGGTAGACCCCACGCGGAATTTTGTGGTGACTGGTCGGGAGCGTCATGTGGGTATGGCGCGTGAGGGGAACCTGCCTTATCCGCAGCGGGCGATCCGGACGAAGGACTTTCTTTATATTCGCAATTTCAAGCCGGATCGCTGGCCCCAGGGTAATCCTTACGGTTTGAGTGAAGGTAAGGAAATTTCCGAAGAGGATTTGACCGAAGATACTCGCGCTACTTTTCCCGACATGGATTCGAGTCCTACCAAAGCGTGGTTGGTGATGAATCGTAAGGATGCCGCGGTGCAGGGCCCGAAGTATTTTGATTGGGCCTTCGGCAAGCGCCCAGGTGAGGAGTTGTATGATTTGCGCGAGGATCCGGATCAGGTGAAAAATCTGGCGGGCGATGAAGCTTATGCCGAAGTACAGAAGGGTATGTCCGAACGGCTGATAAGAATTCTCAAACAGGCAAAGGATCCACGAGTGATGGGAGACGGCAGCACTTTTGACAAAGCACCTTATACCAATCTGGGCAAACCAAGGAAGAAGAAGGGGAAGAAGTAGAGAAAAATGTCACATCTTTACAGGCGGAGTGTTGTGTTTAAGGTTCGTGTTGATCAACCTGGAAGACACTCTGGAATTGCCTGATTGAGTGTTGACGACAGAAATTGCCTATGCTCTAATCCCGAAATTGATCGGTTACGAATTCTTCAAGCAAGGGAACATCAAAGGATTCAAGGCTCAGCGCTGCCCCCCAATAGAGCATGAAAGTATTTTTTATAATCATCATTGGTTGTTTGTTAATGTCTTCGGCATTTGCACAATCTGACCAACTCCAGATACTTAGGGATAAGAAGGATTTTGCCATTGAAGCGGTAAGGGATAGGTATATCGGTGAACTCAAGATTCTCCACGAGGCCTTTATCAAAGACAAAAATTTGGAGGCGGCTAAGAGTGTCAAAGAAGAAATAGACCTTTATGAGAGGGCCTTATCTACCGATGCGGCTACAGCAACTGATGCGACTACAGCAACGGTAGCCACCAAGAAATTTCATGCCGGGTATATGATTGGTACCAAATGGAGCTACACAAGTGGGGGCATCGATTATATGATGGTCTTCGAGAGGAAAACGTATAAGCTATACAGGATTGACAGTCGAGGGAGAAAGGCATCACAAGGCCCCAAGGATTGGAGGGTTGAAAGCATTGAAGAGCGCCGGATTCAGACATCTCGTGGCACTGTAGCCATGACGTTGAATGGAGATTTAACAACAATTTCGATGGGTAGCGGTTCTGAGGCTAAGTTGATCAAAAATTAAGCCCATTTTTTTCAAGCGGTTGCGGAAATTTTTAGTTTTATGAGCTGGGTAAGGGCGTTAGAAAAGAGATTGACGGCCTTTCAATATGGGATTTCAAATGTCACATTATTCCCGAGCCTGCTCGACATCTGATCTTAAAAAATAACAGTGTATGTCCAGTCAATTATAACGTCATATATAACTATTAATTTTATGTGGGAGGGTAGCGACCGGCAAGAAAAGAACCAAAAGAATGTCCGGCCGGACATTCTTTTGGTTCCTTTAGAATATTGAAATTCTGTAATCGTTGAAAAAGGGAATACGGTAGGTTGTGGGTGGGGGTGGAAAAATGAGGGTTTGATCGATCTGGTAGAATGGTAGCGCAACCAATCCTGAATGGCGCGAGGTGTAGTATTAATTGATTTTGTTCATTTGCCGCTTGCTGATTTTTTTGGTAACCTGTTTTTAAATTGCAATCTTCATGGCCAATACACCACCACCCTTCCACTATCAAAAACCCTTTCCGCTTGGCGAGGATCGATCTGAATATTCACTGCTTACGGATGAATTTGTCGAGGTCGTTGAATTTAACGGCGAGTCGATGTTAAAAATTGATCCGCAGGCGCTGACTTATCTCTCCGAAACGGCGATGAAGGAAATTTCCTTCAAGTTGCGCAGCGAGCATTTGGAAAAAGTGGCTGAGATTCTTGATGATCCGGAAGCGACTGAGAACGATCGCACGATTGCCTTGACCTTGTTGCGCAATGCCGAAGTGGCCGCGCATGGGGTGTTGCCCTTTTGTCAGGATACTGGTACTGCGATTATTCTGGGTAAAAAAGGGCAGCGGGTGTGGACCGGTGGTCAGGACGAAGAGGCGATTTCTCAGGGCGTTTATAATGCTTACACTCAGGAGAATTTGCGTTATTCGCAGGTCTCACCGATTTCCATGTATGAGGAGAAAAACACTGGCTGCAATTTACCTGCGCAGATTGATTTACTGGTGGCGGACGGGGATTCGTATGATTTTCTTTTTGTCGCAAAAGGAGGGGGGTCGGCCAACAAAACATTCCTTTTCCAGGAAACGAAAGCCTTGCTCAATCCTGCCAGTCTCGAGAAATTTTGTATCGAAAAAATGGGCACCCTAGGCACTTCAGCTTGCCCGCCTTATCATATTGCCATCGTCATCGGCGGCACCTCGGCTGAGACCACGATGAAAACAGTGAAGCTGGCTTCGACGAAATATTATGATGAGTTGCCGACCGAGGGCAATGAACATGGCCAGGCTTTCCGCGACAAAGCCCTAGAGGAAAAACTGCTCGATTATACTAGGTGCATGGGTTACGGAGCCCAATTTGGAGGAAAATATTTTGCCCTCGATGTGCGGGTGATTCGCCTGCCGCGCCACGGTGCATCCTGTCCGGTGGGGATTGGGGTTTCCTGCTCTGCGGATCGTAATGTCAAAGGCCGCATTGATAAGGAGGGTATTTGGCTCGAAAAACTTGAAGACAACCCAGGGCGTTTTATCCCGGCTACTTCCGAAATGCCCAAGCCTAAGGAGTCGGTCAAGATTGATTTGAATCGTCCGATGAAGGATATCCTTGCCGAGCTTAGTCAGTATCCAGTAACCACTCCGCTTGCGCTTTCGGGAACGATCGTGGTTGCCCGTGATAGTGCGCACGCCAAATTGCAGGAACGCATCGACCGTGGAGAAGGCCTGCCTGATTATATCAAAAATCATCCGGTTTATTATGCCGGACCGGCGAAAACTCCGGCGGGCAAACCCTCGGGTTCCTTCGGTCCGACCACTGCGGGGCGTATGGATTCTTATGTCGAACCGTTTCAAGCGGAAGGCGGTTCACTGATCATGCTGGCCAAGGGCAATCGTTCGCAACAGGTCACCGATGCTTGTCAAAAATACGGTGGATTCTATTTGGGTTCGATTGGAGGGCCTGCGGCTTTGCTCGCTGAGTATAATATTAAAAAAGTGGAGGTGTTGGAATACCCCGAACTTGGAATGGAGGCGGTTTGGAAAATAGAAGTCGAGGATTTTCCCGCTTACATTCTGGTGGATGATAAGGGCAACGATTTTTTTGCCGGTATTCGCGAGACTTGTTCAAAGTGTGCGGTGCAGGCTTATGAGAGTGCTAAAGCGGAGATGTGAGAGGATAAAGGAAGCGAGGCAAGGAAATGTAGATGAACCGCTTCCTTCCTTCGTCTCAAGCTTACTTTGCTACGACGTCATGAAAAGTAATGATATCGCTGATGAGATTGTTTCAGCGCTCAAAGTGTTTGGCCGAGGTTCACGGCAGGGCCATCGGCCGAGTGCCCAAGAGGATTTTGGCGTTTACACTGCGGATCTACGATCCGTTGTAAGAGATTATAAGAGCCGGTTCAGAGAGCTTGATGGAGAAGCGGTTTATGAGATCATGATCCAAAAGGCAATCAGCTGGGCACTAAGAGTTCTTGTTCCATGGGACCGGCGTGCGGTAGAGAGCTTTCTTGCGACAAATGAAAAAGTCGTTTCAAATCGTGTGGCCCGTGAGGTCAATAAAAAGCTGCTGACAGGGAAGAAGAATTAGTCCGCATTGCACACGTTTTAGTTCTTCCTCCACCGCTCGGTCAGCACTTCCCAGCTTGGATCACTGGCTGGAGTTGGCATTTCCTGCAGGTGCTCCTGGAGTTCGACCACGTTTTCGAACAGATCGGCGATGGCTTCGCCCATTTCCCACAGGGTGTGGCGGAAATTGGCTTTGTCGGCAGCTTCGATCATTTCCTGATAGCTGAGACCGCCGGTTTTTTTACTGAGCTCAGCACTGCAATTGAGTTGTCCGTTTTTGCCTTTGGTGAGGGTGAGGTCTTGCAGGATTATTGGTATTCGTGTGGCCTCGAATTCGCGGTTTTTGGCCAGCACGATTTGCAGCAATTTGTTTTTATCCGGTTGCCAGCCTTCGGGGAAGTGGGCACCGAGACGGCCGCTTTTTTCCAGGCAACGCATGTAGTGGGCCTGCACGGGTTCGACGGGAGTGTGAGCGAGATCATGCAGTAGAGAGGGCCAGTCGAGACCGAGTTCTTTTACGCCGATTTCGTGGAAGGTGACCAGATCCTGGATCGGGCGGTTTTTGGCCGTGTATTGGCCGTCGATCAAATGAAGGTGCAGGCCGGGGTGGACGGATTTGATCAGGCTGTCACCGACGACATGAGTTGCCCAACCAAAAATGTAAGCCAGTTGACGACGGCTGGGTCCGAAAATTTCTATCGCATCGCCCACTACCGAAGAGATGTATTCGGGAATATCTTCCCAGGCAATGGCGTGGCGTTTGTCTTCGCCTCGCCAGCCAAATACGATGTGGGCGCGGCCGTAAAACATCGTGTGAATGTCACGCGGGCGATAAGATTTGCCATCCAGCTCAATTTTCCACGGGCGAACAGCGCCTCCGGTGATCGGACTTTTTTTGACCGGCACGGTGCCGTAGCCAACTTCCCGGCCGGTGTCAACGCAGACAGCTTCCGGTAGTGTTTGGATGTCGGATCCGAGATAAGATCCTGCCAGATAGCTGGCGTAGTTCTGCTCGATAATAGGAGCGATGGGAAGCTGGCGTTGGGCGGCCGCTTTGGCTGCCAGCATAGCGTAGGTGGTGTGTCCGATTAGTCCGCTCATTTACTGTTGTCGGTAGAGGTGCTGAGTGTTGGGAGTGAGGGGAGGGAAGGTATTGGATTTGTAGCGTTCCCAAGGTTCGAAGACATAGCCGGGGTCGGTGTTGATTTGTTCGAAGCGTGACAACTTGAATTCCGGCAGCATCAAATTGGAGTTGGGGTCGTAAACGGTGTCGCCAGTGAAATGCCCCCAGAATTTGTATGCGTAATTGTGATCAAATCCGTTGGACCTGCCGACACCGGCTGTCTCAGGCAAACGGTCAGGGGCGAGCTTTTGTGATTCGTTAAGCATTACCAATTTGGCTTGAGACCAAGGCTGACGCGGGCGCCGCACATAGCCCCAGAAGCGGGTCCCCTTG
>JAADHD010000029.1 GCA_013152075.1 Verrucomicrobiota bacterium
GAGGATTTGAACATGACCTTCAAGTGAAGGGCCAGGTTTAAGCAACGGCAACCTTGGAGATGATTTGTTTTAAGACTTCATCGGCACCAATGCCGTCTGCCTGGGCTTCGTAGCTGAGCATGATGCGATGCCGCAGGCAATCGATCGCCACCGATTGGATGTCATCAGGGGTGACAAAATCCCGTCCATGCAACCAAGCGTGGGCGCGCGAAACCTTATCCAGAGCGATGCCTCCGCGCGGACTGGCGCCGATTTCAATGAGCTTGCCAATATCCTCACCGTAGCGATTGGGGTGGCGGGTGGCGGTGATCAAATCGACTAGATATTGATCCATGTTTTCCGAGACCTGGATCTGTTGAATTTGTTCCCGCGCATCAAAAATGACTTGCTGGGAGATCAGCTGGATTTCTCCAGTTTTATTTTTCTTGCCCTCTTCACCTCTCACTAGTCGAATGATTTCGATTTCCGATTCTTCGGGAGCGTAGCCGATGGTGATATGCATCAGGAAACGATCCATTTGCGCTTCGGGCAACGGATATGTGCCTTCCTGCTCAACTGGGTTCTGAGTGGCCAATACCATGAACAGTGGAGGCAGTTGGTGAGTGTTCTGCCCGACAGTGACGGTCCGCTCCTCCATTGCTTCGAGCAGGGCTGCTTGGACTTTGGCCGGTGCACGGTTGACTTCATCGGCGAGCACCAGGTTACCAAAAATCGGGCCGCTTTGGAATTTGAAGGTTCCTTTGCCGCCTTCTTCGAAATACATGTCCGAGCCAGTGATATCGGCCGGCAGTAAATCGGGGGTGAACTGGATACGACTAAAATCAGCTTCCAGATTGTCGGATAGAGTTTTGATCGCCCGGGTTTTGGCGAGCCCAGGCAGCCCTTCCATCAGCACATTGCCGTTGGCGAGCAGGGCGAGGATGAGTCGCTCGACGACTTTTTCCTGGCCGATGATGGACTGACTTACGCGAGCCTGAAGTTGTTGGATGGATTCGAGAGTGGACATGACTGGGGAAATGTCTCACACGAAGGCACGAAGACACGAAGTTTTTAATTATGCTTGATTGATGGAGATGAGTGAGTTTCTGAAGTTTTGTGGGCCGCGCTGCTCGAGCATCTCAGTCAGCACGATCTCATAAACACTTTCCAGCAAGCCGGGGCCTAATTCCCGATGCAAGTGATAAGCGCAATCTACTACAATTTCGGGCAATTCCTCCTTGTCTTTCCTTCGTGCTTTCGTGCCTTCGTGTGAGTCGCTCATGGTTCACTTTTTCTCAGCGGGGTAGATTTTAGCCCAGTCTTTTTTCATGCTGATGATGTTCCATTTCCGTTGTTGGGCTTCGTCGAGTCCGCGCGCTAGTTGGCCGATGTGGGAGTCGCGGTCGTAGGCCCATTCGCGCTTGTCGTCGTCGTGATGTACCAGCATGCCGAAGCGAGCGCCTTTGCCAGAGGTGACGTATTCAAGCATCTGGAAGTCGCCGTCGGAATTGCCAGCGGCAAAGATCGGGCGGCGTCCGATGTGTTGATGGATGCCGATAGGTTTGCCTTTTTTGTCATCGATGAAATTCAGCTCGGGTAGCTTGATCAAGGCGGGTTTGCCATCACGTATTTCATAGTCGGCCTTGATACTGCTGCCGACGATTTGTTCGGGCGGAATGCCATAGGTTTCTTCGGCGAAGACTCGCACAAAATCGATGCCGCCTCCAGTGACGATGAAGGTTTTGAAATCATTGGCGCGCAGATATGCGAGTAATTCAAGCATCGGTTGGAAGACCATTTGATTGTAAGGACGTCCGGTTTTGGGGTGACGGGCGGTAGCCAGCCATTTGCTTACGGATTGATCGAACTCTTCAGTGGAGATATTGGCGTGGGTGGCTATGGCCAGTTCCATCAGTGCTTTTTTGCCACCGGAGAGAGCCTTTTTTGTATCGCCTTTGAGAATAGAGGCAAAGGGTTCGGTGTTTTTCCACTCGGGGTGTTGGGGTGCCAGTGTTTTGATTTGGTCGATGATGAAGATGAGCTGGAAGTAGAGCGGTTGCTCGCTCCATAGGCAGCCATCGTTGTCAAAAGTGGCGATGCGTTTGGCTGGCACGACGTAGTCAGGGGAGTCCGCCCGGGTGGTGCGCTCGACAAAGGAAATGATGGCTTGTTTGTTGACACCTTCGTTCCAAGAGGGAAGCGGGTCGGCGTGGAGGGTAGGGGAAAGCAGAGACGTAATAAGTGCGATGATCAGGTAGCTTGTGTTTTGCATGGACTTTGGAATTTTCATAATAAAAGGGATGATGGGAAAGGGGGCTTAAGGCATAACTAGAGAGATGTGGCTGGGCAAAACAGTAAATCGTAGTTTCTTCTTTTTCACCGCAGCCTTGACCTCTGGCCGGTTGACGGATTTTCGATGAAGAATGAGGGTTGTTCTGTCGTTCATGGATTGAGATTTAAAAAGATAAGGGATTTCAGAGGATTGTGACACAAAAAAACCCGGAGCTGCCTGGCGGCGGCTCCGGGCTTTGAGAGTATGGGTGTTAGTATTATTTGGCTGGTGGGGCAAGTTTTTCCATCACCTGATCCAAGTTGAAACTAGCTGCTTTTTGACGGGGCGGATATTCCTTGAAGGTCGCGAGGAATTTCCCAACGTAAGCTTGCGCAGGCACTAACAAATAGACTCGATCAAGCATCCAGTCGTAGTAGGTGTTTGAAGTGATTGAAGCGCGCTCATAGGGGTCGCGGCGTAGATTGAAAATCAACGGCACACGAAGAGTTACGAAGGGCTCCATCCAAACACGGAAGGTGCCGACGGTTTGTTGTTCCATAAATACAGCTTTCCAGTCATCGTAACGTAGTGCCATGATGTCGCCATCGTCAGAGAAGTAGAAAATCTCATGACGCGGGCTCGGGGTATTCGCTGGATCTTTGAGGTGATCAATCAGGTTGTAACCATCCAGGTGGATTTTGTAATCACGCCCAAGAGCCTTGGAGGTGTATCCATCCAGCAGGTCTTCTTTAATATCTGTTTTCCCTGCGGCAGCGAGGAAAGTCGGCAACCAGTCCATGTGATGAACGATGCCATTACTGACTGATCCAGGTTTGACAACGCTAGGCCAGCGTAACATGGCGGGCACACGCCATCCGCCTTCCCAGTTGGTATTTTTTTCACCACGAAATGGAGTGGAACCTGCGTCCGGCCAGGTGTTGTAGTGAGGGCCGTTGTCGGTTGAGTATTGGACGATGGTATTGTCGGCGATGCCGAGTTCGTCAAGCACTTTGAGGAACTCACCGATGTGCATGTCGTGTTCGACCATGCCAGCTTGGTATTCGTCGGCTTTGGGATATTTTTTGGCGATCAGCTCACGTTTAGCTGAACTGACGTGGGTTCTGAAGTGCATCCGTGTTCCGCTCCACCAGACAAACCAAGGTTTGTCTGCTTTGGTCTGGCGTTGAATGAAATCAATGGCTGCAGCGACAGTTTCGTCATCGACGGTTTCCATACGCTTTTTGGTCAGCGGGCCGGTGTCTTCGATTTTGCCATCAGCGGAGGATTTGATCACACCTCGTGGGCCGTATTTTTTGTGAAATTCAGGATCCTTTGGATAATCTTCGTTTTCCGGCTCTTCTTCCGCGTTGAGGTGGTAGAGATTGCCGAGGAATTCGTCGAAGCCATGATTGGTTGGCAACATTTCGTCACGATCACCAAGGTGGTTTTTACCAAACTGACCGGTGGCGTAACCTTGGTCTTTCAGCAGTCCGGCGATGGTGGGATCCTCGACTCGCATGCCTTCCTTGGCTCCGGGCATGCCGACTTTACTCAATCCAGTGCGGAACACGCTTTGCCCCATGATGAAAGACGAGCGTCCAGCTGTGCAGCTTTGTTCGCCATAGTAATCGGTGAAAATAATGCCTTCAGTGGCGATGCGATCGATGTTGGGTGTGCGGTAACCCATCACGCCTTTGGTATAGGCAGAGATGTTGGATTGCCCGACATCGTCACCCCAGATCACCAGGATGTTGGGTTTTTTGTCAGCGGCTTGTGTGGCAGAGGGGATTAGAGTGGCAAACAACGCGATAATCGAACAGATTACCCTTCGGGTGAGCTTAGTTTTTTTCATATGATAAGGTAGCTAGGTTTGGAAAGCGTAGGGTATGATCCTTTAAGCCATCTTGTCAACTATTCGGTCATATTCTAAAGTTTGTTATTTTATAAAGAGTCGTGCGTGATAGTTGCGACTCACTTGGTAGCCACAAAAACAAAAGCCGGAGGGAAGTTCAGCATGATGGAATGAGTGCGTTGGACGTCAGCGAAATAATCATCGAGTAGTTTGCGAAAGCGCTTAGCGGGTTTGAGCAGGTGCACGCCAGTGTAGGCGAAGGTAACAAAGGTTCCACCCTCTTTCAGGCGGGGGACAACATTATCCAGTAACGCACATTGTAATTCCTCTGGAAATTTTGCCCAGGGAAGGCCGCTGACGATGACGTCAAACTGACCATGTTTTTCGATCCAGGATGAAAAATCAAAGTCCTGACCGGGCGCTTGTTCAAAATGCAGCTCAGGGTGTAAATCCTGCAAGTGCGAGTGAAAGCTGGCGTTGATTTCTATACCAAGGTATTCGCCAGCCGAGCCAAGGGTTTTTTCGAGGTCATGAGTGAAAGCACCCGTACCAGGGCCAAGTTCCAGCACATGTGAATTTTCCGTAACGCCAGCAGCTTTAACAATATGTTTTGCCAGTTTGGGTCCAGAGGGGGCTAAGGCTCCGGTATGATGGAAGTGTTCGAAAAAATTGCGGTAAAAAGCCATCTGATATTAACTATTGAGCGGTTTGAAGGAATTCCTTTGCTTCAAAAATGCCATACTTGTGAGCGTAGAGTAGGGCTACGGCGGCAACAGATGTGATGAGTGTGATAATAATGACCCAGGGGTTTTGCAGTAATTGTTCCGGTTCGAGGCGTGCGCCGACTTCGCTCATTGCGTGATTAAAATAAGCAATTACGGCGATGATGATCAGCGGGAAAACGAAGACCAAATTATTGAATACCTCGTAACTGGAAATCGCCCAACCTGAACAAAAACAAAACAGATTGGCGTAGGTGATCATGGCAATGATCAAACTTTTGTTGGTATAGACTTGAAAAGACTTGCGGTATTTACCGCTGAGCTCCACATCGTTGATCATGCGGAATTCGGAGTAGCGTTTGCCTGTCATCAACAGACCGCCGAATGCCCACCAAGCAAGCATGATGGAAAGTGGCGGAGGGTTCAGGGTAGTAGTCAGGGCATACCAACCGAGCCAGAGGCGGATGGGGTTGTTGAAAGATTCCGCAATGACATCGAGGTACGCTCTATCTTTCAGGCGCACAGGTTGGATGTTGTAAACCAGCCCGCTGAATAAAAGTAGGCCGAGCGCGATGGTGTAACCAGGATTAGAGAACCACCAAAGCGCCAATCCAAAGCCGACAACAATCAGCCCAGCCATAATCCCCCAAAGAATGGGAACCTTAACTTTTCCGGCGGGAATACCCCGGTGCTTTTTGGTTGGATGAAGTCGGTCGAAAGGGGCGTCGAGGATTTCGTTGAGAATGTAGTTGGCTGATGCGATCAGGCAGGCGGGAATGAGTGAGAGGCCTGCTACCCATACCATGGACAAAGTGAGATCGAGGTCGAATACCAGCACGATGGCGACCGCGTGGCCGAAAACGATGAAGATATTCTTCAGCCAGTGGTCAATTCGAGCGACCTTGAGATATTCGATCATATCAGGATGTAATTGGTTGTTTTTTGCAAATATTCCGGACAAGGAAATTTCCCCGCAATGCATAGCTCAGATCGAGCTGATTGACAAAGGGATTTAAGGCTGGAGGTATCTCTAATTATGCACGCTCTGCCAAAAAATGACGCCAGGGCAGCTAAGGTTCCGCCTGATCCCGCTTCCGCTCCGGCATGATCACACATGCTCCCTTGCAGCCAAAAAGTTTACTCAATACGAGCCGGTTGCGACTAATCCACATATAAAAAAATTCCGCCACCCAGATCACTCCGGGTATCCACAAAAATAGGGACACTGGAACCAGTAATGGCATGCGCATTCCAAGAAACCGAATGCAACGGGCGCCTCGATGAATTTTTCCATCGGCGGTCACACAATGAATCGCTTCCAATAGATCCTCCCGGGTCAAACCTGGCGCGATGATAGCCGCCTGCGAATCCTTGATCGGCATAAACTTGACGCGATTGAGCCAATCCAACCAGGTCAGCGATTTCATCTGAAAGGTACACAAGGGACAATCACTATCGTATAAGACGATGTTGACCCCGTTGTTGTTGTTTTCACTACTCATCCTATCACGAGTCACGATCCTGCAACCATTGCCTGAAATCAAAAATCCCCTGCGGGTCACGTCCACTATCGTCACCATCACCAATCACCAAATCCCAACGGTCCATGCAACCGGAACAACGATAGGCCACGATATCACCATCCTGCCAGCCTTCTTCAGGCGGATAGGAAAGCCGGTGCGCTTTCTGCCCACAATCGACACAGGTTATTATTTCCGGAACATCCATCGTTTATCTGGCCTTCAGTATAGCACGCCTCTTACTACCTATCCAATTCCTCATAACGAGCAGTCGGCCCAATCACATTCTTACCGATTTTCTGCAAAATAGTTTCTCCTATCCGAAGGTGTGAATCAAATCAATCCTAAACAGATTCAGGTGGCAGCGGCGGCGGGGCAACCTGCTTCCCTCGACGCAGGACAAAAGTATTACGAACCCTTTTGGATATCAAAAGATAAGGAATCCAAATCGCCGCAGATAATACGCCTGACACAAATATGATCCCCCACGCCATCTTGGTGTCATCATCAACCCCAGGCAAAATCTGGTAAACCGCACCAAAAATTATCCCCTCCAACAGCAGTATTAACATCTCTGCAATCAGCACTTTCGCAAACGAAGTGCGCATTTGAATATACAGAATAATTTGCAGCAACTCCAGTGGAAGTAGAAAAATATCCCACATCACGCCGCCCAAAATCGTCGGCCCCCAGAGCAAATGATACAATTCATTGCCCTCTGTCGTCAGTCCCTCCCAGACATCGAGATCAAGACTGCCTATCCCTTCGCTCAAAGAATACCAACGATACACAGGCCTTATAAACACTCCAATCGCCAACAGCACCAACCACCCCCCTCGCCCCACTAAAACTCCCCTCGAAGCTAGTTGACCTTTTAATGGCCTCACAAGAGGATTCCAAAAATACAAAGCCCCCGCTACCGCCAATCCAAAGAATAAAGCACCCACTGTGATTATGTAAGCAAGCCAATTCGGACGATACGGCCCTTCCCCAAGGTTAACGTCTTCACTCAAATCCTTGGCCGCCAGTTTGCGGTAGGAGCCCGGAATTTCGAGATAATACCAAGCCAAATCTTCAGCATCTTCAATCGCCTTGGAATACGCGGGCACATCCTTGGCTGTCACTCGGTTTTTTTTGCTGGCATAGCGATATGACAAATTAGTCACATTACCCGATGTCACCGCCTCGTAGCTGAACTGAAAAGCATTCTTGCTAATCTCATCACTATAATTTGCATCGCTCCATTTAGATGGGAGCACAATTTGAATTGAATGCTCCATTTTCCGAGGATGCGCAAGCCCATAAGGCATACGCCGGTCCGTTCGCTTTGGCGCTGACAATTCATCGTAAATTCCTCTGGGTATAATATACGCCCCCCAATCATCACCTTCATCCTCCTTCTCCCAAAATTCTTTGATAACATAAGATTCCGTAACCGTGTAGCGATTTTCCTCCGGGTGGTCTTTACCGGCGACCTCACCGTTGGATCTAATGCCATCGTAATCGTTAGCATAGTACTCCAGAAAAGACTTTTTAATCGATTCACTGCTATTGCTCGAAAAATAGGTTCTCATGCGATCAGCCTCACGCCCATAGTATTCCGTTTTCACCTCAAGCGTTACCGCCCCGCTGTA
This sequence comes from Verrucomicrobiota bacterium, assembly GCA_013152075.1. GTDB lineage: Bacteria > Verrucomicrobiota > Verrucomicrobiia > Verrucomicrobiales > DEV007 > JAADHD01. Next base: position 7,980 of record JAADHD010000029.1, read on the forward strand.
ATCCTCGAAAGTGAACACCTCATTAGTCTCAATTTTTGGATTTTGGAAGGCAGACGATTCTATTGGCACAAGCCCACCTTTGCTTTCATCAAGAACGAGCGCCACTCCGTAGTCAGGTAAGAAAATATTATCGAACGAATCCCCTCTTTGAAAACTTCGAGTCGGATCAATCCAATAGATCTTGCCATTCAAGGTCAATCGAGTGATCACATGGTCAAATGCAAAAGGACTCGGTAACCAACCTTTGATTTGTTTTCTGAAATCGGTTTCCACCAGGGCGGGCACGGCTTGCATTCCCAATTGCCTCAACAGAATCACCAGCAGCAGCGTCTTGTCTTTACAGTCACCAAAACGGCGATTCATAATCGTATCCACCTTGTAGGGTTTATGCGAATGCTCCCCCATGAAATTCCCCACATAACGAATATTATCCTGAACATACCTAAGTGCCGCCAACGCTCTTTTTTCCTCACTCGGCAACTTCTTGATCCTCTTTATTTGCTGCTTCAATTCCGTCGGCAATACCTCTGGAAAATGATACAAACCCCTGGCCCACTGCCTAACTTCGTCCCATGTACGAAAATCACTTACCTCGATCCAGGCATACGGGCTGTAATCAACCGGTAAACCGGGTTCCGCATAAACCGGCTTACTGTTTTTCTGCTCCCATACCAGCTCCTGCCCAGATGATGTTTTATTTATCACAGGCTGCTGGTCTGAATTTTGCACCCGATAGGGCGCTCTCCCATTTTCGGGCCACAACACGCGGTAACGAGAGTGATGCACTGTATCTCCCCAACGCCACTGCTGGGAAGTTGCAAAGTGCCCGTCGAAAATCGGGTTGACCCCTTCAATCGAATAAGCGTATTCAAGCACATCCCCTACCCGGACATCCTTCAACAGAACCATGCTGGTCAGCCGACCATCATACAGCTGTTGTTCATGCCTGGACTCGCGCGCTACTGTCTTGATCTCCTGGTTCTGCAATCGGTCGATGATCTTGCCATCCCGGTGAATGCGCAGTCGATGGATGCTTAGTTTTTGATAGGTCGGATCAAACTGAAAACTCTGCTCTGATGACTCCTGAACTCCTGATTCAGAAAGGAAGCGATAGGCATAATGATGATAACGAGTTTGACTCTCCACATCGGTCTGCATGTCCGCCAACAAATGCCACACCCCTCCATCCCCAGCTTCTTTCGGCTTCTTGGCCGTAAGATTGACGCTCAGCGGCTTCACCCATGAGGGTTCTACCCCACGAGCTACCTCGACTTCGGCAGCCCATAACTGCGCACTCGAAAAAAGCACCCAGGATGAAGCGACTGCCGTCAGAAATCCGTAAAATCTCCTCAAAACGAAGCCCTCAAGCCATTCAACAGAGCCACGTATATCCCGTGGCAAAAATCCACAGCGTCGTCACTGTCCGAATCCCATGATGACGACCACTCAACAAAAGTCGAATCCCCGTCTCCCATCGTCACCGGCTTCAATTTAATCACTCCCAGATAATTACTCACATCATTCGCTGAAACCGGGCTCGGCCCATCGTCAATCGAGTATTCAATCACATGCTCTCCCGCATCAACACGGGTCACCGTTTCGTGAAAAGCGTCATTCAAGACCCTCTTCGCACCAACTTCTCCGCCACCGGCGTCTCCTATTTTTTCACATTTAGTGATCACCTCTGGTGCCCACGATAAATCATGAAAATTACTGATCCGATCCCAAACATCTCCCAGAGATGCCTTAACAACTGTTGATTGATACGTAACTGGCATAGTGCCTCTTTAACTGATTCTTGAATTCAGCGCAAGCTCAAGCAAACATCGCCTGAATATAATCATGCCCCCTTGCAAAGTTTTCTGGAAACCTCTGCCAGACCCCGCTATTATTTCAAGGTGAGCCAGACAACATTGCCTACCTACAAGCCCATGCCCCCCCGATTTTCATTCGATTTGATCGCCGGACTGGCTCTTTTTTGCTTATCCATCGCAAATACCGCCTTGGCGGAGAAAGATAGCCAAATAAAGGCAAACTCTGATAAGACCGCAGCAAAATCTCCGCAATCAGGAAACCCGAAGGAAGCTGCGGCCGATAAACCCAAGGTCAAAAGCCTTGGCGATCATCGCTATCAACTGGGTGATATCATATTTAACGGCAAAACCCGTGAAATCCGTTTTCCCGCAACCATGAATCTGGAAAAGGGCTTGCTAGAATATGTCCTTGTCACCGAGGAAGGGAAAATGCACGAAAGCCTGCTTGGCACGAAAGTTAGGCCAGCCCAACTTCAGATCGTTCTGAAACTCTGCCATTATCGAGATGGGGTTGGCGATACATTTGACGCTCTCTATCCTGATGATGAAAAAAAGGGTGCCGCTGGA